>JAVVFP010000026.1:0-13396 GCA_032250495.1 Bacteroidota bacterium
GGTTTCGCGAGCAGCTCGGATGATCCGCTGTTCTGGTGGCTGATGGTACTCGCGGCAGCCGGAAGCAACGCGCTGCATTCGATACAGGTGGACTATTATCGCAACCGCTATCTCGATATCGTGCTGCAGCGGGTCAGCACTTTCGAGGAGGATCTCGACGCCTTCGAACAGGAACGCGCCGCGATGAAGGCGGCGGGCGGACACTGCTTCGAGCGCGCGGTGATCGATATCTACCTGCGCTATTCGCGTTTCCAGCGCCGCCTCACGTCGGGGAAAAAGGAGCATGCCGTGCTCACCGAGGCGGATCCGCAGGAATACCGCCGCCGCAACCGCCGCATCCTCAAGCTCTGGCTTTTCCTCGGTCCCACCTCGCAGATCACATGGATGGTCGTCTGCGCCCTTCTCGACCGCCTCGACATCTACCTCTATGGACTGGTGATCGGGGGCAACGCCTGGGCGCTGCTGCTGTATCCCTTCCAGAGTCACATCAACCGCCAGCTCAACGTCGCAAAGGCCTCATGACCGCACTCATCCTCGCCGCCGGCATCGCGAAGCGACTGCGTCCCCTCACCGACAGCACACCCAAATGCCTGCTGCCTCTCGGCGAGAAAACCATCCTGCAGCGCACGGTCGACAATCTGCGCGACAGCGGAGTCAGCCGTTTCGTGGTGGTGACCGGCTTCCTTCGGGAAATGATAGAAGCGCACTTCGCCGCGCACTGGCCGAAACTGGACGTCACCTTCCTGCACAACCCCGTGTACGACAGCACGAACAACATCTACTCGCTCTGGCTCGCGCGCGAAGCAGTTGCGGGACGGAACCTGCTGCTGCTCGACAGCGACATCGTGTTCGACCGCCGCATCGTCGACGCCCTGCTGACCTCGCCGCATGCGGACTGCATCGCGCTGAACCGCGACATCGCCGTGGGCGAGGAGGAAATCAAGGTGCGACTCGGCGACGACGACCGCGTGCAGGAAATCAGCAAAGTCGTAGCCATCCCCGAAGCCGCGGGAGAGTCCATCGGCATCGAGCGCTTTTCCGCGGCCTGGGTCGACCATCTCTACCGCGTCCTCGATACCATGATACGCGAAGAAAAGCGCGTCGACATCTTTTACGAGGCCGCCTTCGAACGGGTGATCGACGAAGGGAGTCCCCTCTTCGCGGTGGACATCAGCGCCTGGCCCTGCATGGAGCTCGATACCGTCGAGGATTACAGGGCCGCGCAGCAGAACATACTCCGCTCGCTCGACTGAGCTTCGCGCTTCCCACTGAGCGCCGCGCTTCCCACTGAGCGCCGCGCTTCCCACTGAGACGGGGAGCCCGCCGTTCGGGGAGCGGTTCTCCTTTGATTCACAACTGAATTTCGATATGTTGAATCGATAAGGACGAAACCGCTTTTCTGACCATGATCGGAGAAACGCCCCTGCTCATGTCCCTGCGCCGCCGCCCCCTGATACTGTTCGGCCTGCTTGCGTTCGGCCTCTGTTCCGGCTGCGATACCATCTCGCAGAAGGCGGATGCGCTTTTCTCCGATAACGCATCCGGCGCGCCGCCCGAAGTTTCATACGCCGCGAACGATGCGCAGGGTATCGATGCGCAGTCCATCGCTCCCCAGCTGCGCAAACTCTTCGCCGTCGACCGCGTACGCGCTGCGCTCGTGCACGGCGACACGCTGCTCCGGCAGTACCGCGCGCGTGATTTCCGTCCCTACCATATCAGTGAAAATCTTTTCCCGACCCGCGTCCTTCACATCCTGCGATATTTCATGCATGCCGGCGGTCACGGACTGCATCCCGACTGGTACCATGCGTCCGCGCTGCAGCGCCTGCTCGACCGCGTGCTCACCGGGGAAGCCGAGAACCGGCCGGAGACGCTCGCGGAGATCGATCTTCTCCTCAGCGACGGACTGCTTTCCTACGCCTCCCATGTCCGCTACGGCGTCTTCGATCCCACGCGCATCGATCCGGGCTACCATCTGCCGGTCACGCGTCCCGGACTGCGGGAATTCCTCGAGCCCCTCGATGTCGTCGACATCGCCGCCTACCTGCGGAACATCCAGCCCCGCGCGCAGCGCTATCACCGCCTGCAGGAAGCGCTGCGGGAATATCGTGCGATGCGTCTCGCCTATGACTGGCCGCGCATTCCCGAACTCACCGTCGACAAAGTTGAGGCCGGCGACACCTCCTCCGTCCTGCCCGCGGTGGCGCATCGTCTCATGTTGACGGGCGAGCTCTTCGGTTCCGGTGAACCCCCGATGCTTGGAACCGTCGCTGTGGTGGACATCGCGACGCAGGCCTTTCAGCTGGATTCCACGCGTCTCGCCCGTATCGGACCGATCGCTTTCGACAGCACACTGGTGCGCGCAGTGCGCCGCTACCAGGCCCGGCACGGACTGCTGGTGGACGGCATTATCGGATCGCGCACGGTGGGACGCATGAACAGGGACATCGACGGCTACATCGAGCAGATGGAAATGAACCTCGAGCGCTTCCGCTGGCTGCGCTACCCGGAGCGCGGACGCTACATCGTCGTCAACATCCCCGACTACTGGCTCAACGGGTACGAGGATGGCGAGGTCGCCGCCTCGATGGCCGTCTGCGTCGGCGAGCGGAAATCCCCCTGGTACGCCGACCAGCTCGCGCGCTATCACCGCACGCGGGCCCGGCGACATCAGCCCAAAGATCATGAGACACCGCAGCTGCACGGGGAATTCACGCATTTCATACTCAACCCGATCTGGAACGTGCCGGGGAGTATCGCCTCGCGCGAACTGTACTTCTCCGCGCTCAAGGACAGCAGCTTCCTGCAGAAAAAGCGCTACAAGGTCTATTACCGCGACTCCGTCGTGGACGCGAGCAGCATCGACTGGTCCTCTCACAACCCGTACTCCATGCCCTACAAGTTCAAGCAGGAGCCCGGCGCGGGCAACGCCCTGGGCGCGATAAAATTCATGTTCCCCAACGATTTCAGCATTTACCTGCACGACACCCCGCAGCAGTTCGCCTTCCGCCGCGCGGTGCGCGCCGTGAGCCATGGCTGCGTGCGCATCGAGGAACCGATGGAATTCGCGCAGTACCTGCTCAGGGGAACCCCGGAATGGGACGTGGGCCGCATCAAGCGCACGATCTGGAGCGGCACGCGCAGCAAACCGGTGTTCCTCCATCAGAAAACCCCGCTGTACATCGACTACGTCACCGCCTGGGTGGACCGGGACGGACTGCTGCAGCTGCGGGACGATATCTACCGCAAGGACGCCGCCCTCGCCGCGGCGATGAAACGCTACGACAGGAAAATGCGCAAACTGTAATACGGAGACAGCCGCTGTGAAAACCCTGCGTCCCGAAACCGACCTTCTCAAGTACTGGCGCTGGCACTGGGCGGTGTGGATGATCATCGTCTGCGTTCCCCTGCTCATTCTCGCCCTCGGACTCGCCTATCCCGCCAACCTGGTCCTCGGCATCTCCTTCGCCGTCGCAGTACTCATCTTCATCCTCATCCGCATTTATCTCCCCCTGTATTACGACACGCTGACCTACACCATCGAAGACGACCTGGTGATGGGCACGCGCGGCGTGTTCTGGAAAAAACGCGTCACCGTGCCCTTCCGGAAAATAACCAACATCGATATTTCGCAGGGTCCCGTGCAGCGCCTCTTCGACCTGGGGACCATACATGTGCAGACCGCGGGCGCGGCCGGCGCGCAGGCCGCCGTCGCCGAGCTGCGCATCGAGGGAATGAAGGATTTCGATGCGCTACGCGATGAAATCCTGCAGCTGCTGCGCGCATTTTATCATCAGCGCGGTCCCGTCCCTGCCGATGCCGCGCAGGCGGATGCAGTGACCCCGGCAGACGCAGCGGCGACCGACACAGCGGGATGGCAGGCCATGCTCGACGAACTGCGCGCCATTCGCAGCCTGCTCGAGCAGCGGCAATGAGCGATGCGCAGCGGCGCGGCCGCTTCGCGCGCAGTGAGACGCAGCGGCGCTTCGACGAGCGCGATGTCATCTTCTCGCGGCGTGAACTCGAAGCGGGCAGCGAACGCTACGCCGCGTATTACGCACGGCATCCCGCCCGGGCGGAGATCGACGCCCGTTTCCGCGCCGCACCCGGACTGCTGCGTCCCGCTTCCGCCGCGTATCACGACCTCATGTTCGCCGCCGCCGACGCCACTTTCGACACCGTCGATGCGCTGCATGCGGATACTGATGGTCCCGTCGCCGCGGAGCGCACGGACATTGGCGCAGCCGATCTGACCGCCTTTCTGCGTGGCTGGCTGCTGCAGCAGGGTGCACACAGCGTGGGCGTGACCCCGTTGCGCGCCGAGCACTGCTACAGTCATCACGGACGCGGCGAGCGCTACGGCGAAGCGATCACCGCCGCGCATGCGTGGGCGCTGGCACTGACCGTGGAGATGGACCACGCCATGGTGCAGCGCGCGCCGGGTGGACCGATCGTCATGGAATCCTCGCGGCAGTACCTGCGCTCCGGCTTCCTGGCCGTGCAGGTCGCACGCATGCTGCGCGCGCTCGGCTGGCCGGCCCGCGCACATATCGATGGCAGGTACGATGTCGTCTGTCCCCTCGTCGCCCGTGACGCCGGACTCGGTGATATCGGGCGCATGGGATTGCTGATGACACCGCGGCTCGGTCCGCGGGTGCGCATCGCCGTGGTCACTACCGACGCCCCGCTCGCGCCGGATATCCCATCACATGATGAGAGCATGCTGGACTTCTGCCTCCGCTGCAACAAATGCGCCGACAACTGTCCCGCCCAGGCCATCCCGACCGGGGAACGCATCGACGACGACGGCCTCGCACGCTGGCAGATCGACTCCGACGCCTGCTTCCTCTTCTGGAACCAGGTCGGCACCGACTGCGGCCGCTGCATCGCCGTCTGTCCCTACGCGCACCCCGACACCCTCCTGCACAACCTGGTCCGCCGCGGCATCGCGCTCTCCTCCCTTCTCCGCCGCGCCGCCGTTCCCCTCGACGACCTGTTCTACGGTCGCAGGCCGCGACCGCTTCCACTGCAGGACTGGATTCCCCCACGCAGCAGCACCGACTGATACCCCTCTCCCACAACCCGCCCTCCCGCTCCGACCCGCGCTCCCGCTCCGACCCGCGCTCCCGCTCCGACCCGCGGACGCTGCCACAATCGCAGAGCACGCGTACGCTCGCCGCAGTGCTCACCGCCTCCCCCCTTGCGTCGTATCCTCCGAATATGTAATTTTTATTGAGTCTACTTTAAATAACAATGCGTCGAGCGCCTCGCAAACGGGACTTCCGTGTGTCTGCTTGTGCGAGTGCGCAGTGTGCCCATCGCCATCCATTCAAGTGAAAGGATTCATTATGAAAACCCTGCTCAAGATATTGCTGGGACTCGTCGCCGTGCTCGTGCTCGTCGTGGTCGGCGGTGTCCTCTACCTCAACACGGCGTATCCCGATGTCGGCGACGCGCCGGATCTGACCGTGGAGGCTACGCCCGCGCGCATCGAGCGCGGCGCCTACCTGTCGAAGCATGTCTCCCTCTGCGTGGAATGCCACTCCGAGCGTGATTACAGCCGTTTCGCCGGTCCGGTGGACGCCTCCACCTACGGCAAGGGCGGCGAGCTGTTCGGAGAGGAGATGGGCTTTCCGGGGAATTTCTACGCCAGCAACCTGACGCCGGCGAATATCGGGGACTGGACGGACGGCGAGCTGTACCGCGCCATCACCGCGGGTGTCGGCAGGGACGGACGCCCGCTCTTCCCCATCATGCCGTATCCCCACTACGGCAGAATGACGCGTGAGGACATCTTCTCCATCATCGCCTATCTCCGCACGCTCGAACCCATAGAGCACACGGTGCCCGCATCGGAGGCGAGCTTCCCGATGAGTCTGATCATGAGGACGATTCCCGCGAAGGCGGAGCACGCGGAGTCCATTCCCGATCCCTCCGATCTCGTGGCGTACGGCGCCTACATGATCAACGCCGCGGGCTGTGCGGACTGTCACACCCCGATGGAGAAGGGCGAGTACGTCGAGGGCATGGCGTACGCGGGCGGCAGCGAATTCCCGATTCCCCCGGGCGTCGTACGCGCGATGAATATCACGCCGGACGTCGAGACCGGTATCGGCAGCTGGACCGAGGAGATGTTCATCCAGCGTTTCCGCTCCTACGCCGACTCCGTGTACGTCGATCAGCCGCTGGGGCCGACCGACTTCAACTCCATCATGCCCTGGCGCATGTACGCCGGCATGACGGATCAGGATCTCCGGGCCATTTTCGCCTACCTCAAGAGTGAAATCAAACCCGTGAAAAATGCTGTCATGCGTTTTACGCCGAAGGAAAGCGCCGATACGGAATAGACATCGGATTTCTTCCGCGTGTTGCTTGCAACTTGCCTGAGAAATCGCGAATTTCCGATCTGAAGCACTTTTCTGAGAACTTTAGCTAAACGGTTGATATTGTGGCACTTCTCCCGTTCCTTCCCCGAAGGTGATGTTCTCCATTTCCACCATATACACAGGAAGCCGCCTATGCGTACCTTGATTCGTACTTCTGCTGTCGCTGTCCTTCTCGCGCTTCCGATGCTGCTCTCTGCCCAGACCACCACGCGGACCGTTCTTCTCGAACAGTTCACGGGGACCTGGTGCCAGTGGTGTCCCTACGGCGCGGACGAAATTGACAGTGTTATCAATCTCTATCCCAACACACGTGCGATCGCGTACCACCAGGGTGATCCCATGGCGACGAGTGACGGGAACAGTGTTATCTCCCACCTGCTCGTGAGCGGCTACCCGACGGGCGCCATCGACCGCCGGTTGTGGAACACGCCCACCGGACTGGCCATCGCCATCTCACGTTCGTACTGGCGCAGCGCGGTTGCCAACCGTTACACCGTCGGATCGGAAATGTCCATCGGCGTATCCGGCACCTATCATCAGGACACCCGCGTCATTTCCGCGACGGTCACCATGACGGCACTCAGCGCCATCAGCGGAGAATATTATCTCAATGTCGTGCTGACCGAGGACGGCCTGAATTATGATCAGAAAAAGAACGTCAACGGTACGGTCGTGACCATCAGTCCGTACTACCACAAACGCGTCGTGCGCAACATGATCACCGGCTGGCTGGGACATCAGTTGACCACCAGCGGCTTCACCGCCAACCAGGTCGTGACCTACCCCTTCACTTTCACCGTCCCGAACGGGTACGACATTTCCAACTGCAAGCTGACGGCCTTTGTGACGACCAAGGTCACGCTCACCGTAGGCGGTCAGCCGCAGAACAAGAGCATGAACGTCGTACAGGCCTGGCAGGAAGACGTGACCTCCGCGCTGAACGTCATTCCTGTCGAACTGCTGAGCTTCAACGCCGCGCAGGTCGACGACGGCGTCCGCCTCAACTGGCGCACGACCAAGGAAAGCAACAACCGCGGCTGGTTCGTCGAGCGTCGCAGCATCGACGGCGACTGGCAGGATCTCGGCTTCGTCGACGGCTACGGCACGACCACCGAGCAGCAGTCCTACGAATACACCGACGGCCAGGTGGCCATGGACGAGATCTATGATTACCGCCTGCGCCAGGTGGATTTCGACGGCAGCACCGATTACTCCCCGGTGGCCCGCGTGATGACCATCCCGACACCGATGTCCACGCGCCTTCTGCCGAACTACCCGAATCCCTTCAATCCCGCCACCACCATCGTGGTCGAGCTGGCGCAGGAAGGTCCCATGCAGGTCGAAGTCTATGACATGCTCGGCCGCCGCGTCCGCAGCCTCGCCGACGGCGTCCATGCCGCCGGACTGCACAGCTTCGAATGGAACGGCACCGACGATCAGGGTTCCGCGCTGGAAACCGGCATTTACTTCGCGCGCCTTACCTCGGGCGGCCAGACGCAGACCATACAGATGCAGATGACCAAGTAACGTTTCATCCCCGTTTTTTTTAGAGCCCCGTCCCTTCCCCGCGAAGGGACGGGGTTTTCTTTTCGTCCCCTCCGCGCGGCGCTCGACGCCGCGGTGCCGGGCGTCGGGGATTTCGCGGCGTCGCTGACCGTGCGCTGCCTGCAGTTCGTGGTGGATTACGGGGAGGCGCTGCGCGAATGCGAACAACGGAACATGGACGAGGCCGATTCCCCCCGCGCGCGCATGGCCGCCATCGGCATGGCGCGCTGCTACAGCCGCATCGTCCTGGAATTCGTGCGCGAGGTGGAGGCGCGCCTGCAGCAGCTGGAACACCCCCAGCCCTGGCCCGTCGGCTTCCATCTCTGACCGAAAACACAAAACCCATCGCGCTGCGATGGGTTTTGCTTTTCTGCTGCCCCTCCAGGGTTCAAACCTGGACTTTCCTGATCCAGAGTCAGGCGGATAGTGCTATTCCAGGCATTAATGCTACGCTAATGCGAAGGATTACAACAATTGTACAACAATAATGCTAAGGTTTGGTTGTTCTCGAACCCCAGACCCGCTGATTAAGAGAAGTTTACTTATCGTCTGATACGGGCTGAGAACGCCTTTTCAGCCGTTTTTGAGGAACACTCGCGGGACTCAACTTGCCCTGAGGGGTAAATCCCCCCCCCCCCCTGACTGATGTCAGCGGGGTGTACAGTCTGTTTGCTCGATCGAAGAATCTATCTTTGGGTTGATCTTGAAAAAACCGCCTTAGAAGCACGCAAATACAACTCTGATTGGACTAGGGAGGTCAGAGTATTCAATAATGTCAACAAAAAGCCAGAATCGGTAGAAGTCAATCTGCCAAGCTACTCCTGCCCGCCGTATTGATCTGAAACAAAGTGAATTCCTGTTCCGTCCAGATAATCAGTACACCATGTAACTAGCGTATCCCAGACTTTAGGATTATTAGGGAACCGTTCTTTCAGTTTATTGTGGGATGGTCCATGGATTGATACTTTTCCATCTTTAGCCATATCCCTATACTTGTCTATCAACACTGCACACTGTTCTTTGCTAATATTCGTATCGTAAACACTTATGATAACTCCTACACGATTCTCAGACAGTCGTATCGTCTTATAATCGTGATACAGCCCATTCTCCACCGGGCCACTATTACTACAAGCTGTTAGCACAAGCGTAGTGAATAAATAAATCATGCGACGTCTCATTCTTTTCTCCATAAGTTAATGGCGCATTTTAATACAGAATTGCGACCAGAAGCATTTTCGTGACCATACTACCGCTTTTTGATATTAATGTCAACATCTAGCTACAGTGCAGACAAAGCAGATGCTCGCTCTTCTTACACAAATACTTACAGCACAGAGCCATTTGCCGACTCTGTGCTGCAGATTAAATTAGCTTCCGCAGAAGCGTTCATTTAGTAGAGTAACTCCTCACTCGCGCTGACGGAGTTAGTAGATTTCTCCAAGCATATCTTCTACCTTCTCATAATCTCCCTCTCCGGGGATCGGACATGGGTCGATGCATCGTTGGGTTGACTGCATACTGGCATCGGTCTCTGAACAGCCACTATAAAATGAATTCGTCTTAATGTGCTCGATAGTCAACTCATCAATGCCCCTCGGTCCCTCATAGTCTCCAGCACTCCTATGGCACTGAATCACCTCAGATTCTATAGGAACATTCGAATAGCGGCAATGCCGCGGCTCGAAGCACCGCCAGCTCCTACTTGCTAAATTGTTTCTGATGTAATGATAGGCTTCTTGAAGGAAGTAACCGGGTAGCCCCCCCTTGCTCTTATTAATATAGTCGTATGGACGTGTGGCCGGACGGCCATACACTACGGCACAAGGATTTTCGCCACCTGCAGCCGCCCCAAAGCGTGCATCCCATTCCGCTTTCATTCTGGCGTATTGAGTAGCTCTTGTACAACCAGGTTCACAAGCGGTTAGATTATGACTTAGCATTGCGAAAATGAAAAACGCCGGAAGAACGAACTTCATCATCAACAAGCGACAACGACCATTCATTACGTGCACAGGCATTAGTCTAGTCCTCTTATTAGTAATTATTCCTAAAATACGAATGCAGCCACTCGCCTCCTCCTCAATTGCATAGGACCTCATCTGACAACGACTAAAGGCTTGCCGCGGTACATCCTCCCTCCGAGATATGGTACAACCAGGTATCTTCCTGCAGCGAGGCCTGTTAGGTTCAATTTAGCGGTACCGTTGTCAAGAATATCCTCAGATAAGATTTCTGCTCCTCCCAATGAGTACACTACAATCTCGCCAGACTCGTGCCCAGTGCTATTTTCACGAAAAGCCACGACTACAACATTACCGTTTGAAGGGTTCGGTGATATTTCGAAATCTATGTACTCAAGGCCATGTGAACTACCTCCTCCCAGCTGCTTCGAAAGCAACAAGTTGATCAGAGTTGTATCCGCAAGGATTTCATCGACTAGAGTAAATGCCTCTACTTGATAGTGGCGCTCCTCCTCGGAGAGTTTGACGATTGGGACTGCGATTTCTCTACAAAAGTAATTTAGACTATCATGTCCTGAATAATAGGGATATGTGCGAAGCGAGAGTGTCATCCCTGAGTAGGAGCTTGGCACCTGATATGTTCGGACAACGTTCGTATCGGTTCCAACAGCAGAAGCGGCGTATAGGCTATCAACAATACAAGGATAATACCCTGTAGAATCAATATTTACTATAACACTGTCACCAACGGGGTCATATAACTGCACTATCAACATCAAGGTATCCGCGATGTCGATGCTATCGAAGTCAGTAGCAAACATCACTGACGAACCGATGTAGTACCTCACTATTGACCCTGCGCCTGCAACAAACGAGCTTGTGACCGAAGAATCTGCCAAGTTACTTGAATTTTCGCAGCATAGCACTCGTTCATTCTCTGGATGTATTAGGTACTGCAAGCTTAGCGTATCGATATCTCCAGAGCCGGATACGTGTACAGACTCTCCAAAAAAGCAGGACACTTGCGTATTCGGATAATAGTATCTGAACGCATAGTACATTTCCGCTTCCTGTCCACGAAGATCAGCTGAAGTAAAAACCGTAAAGAACAAAACAATAGATAGAACCAATGACCGACTATTTCTAGACTGATCAAGCCTATTCCTAACCATCTCAAACCTCTTTCTTTGGTGATTTGAATTATTTTGACTGTCAACAATTAACGCATACACAGTAGCAGACGTCTAAAGTTACCGACACCTCCCACCCAGTATTCTCACAGGGCATGAGATCAATTGAAGGTATGGATACGGAAACATCGCCAGGCCAAATCCCACACGCTGTTCTTACTACGGCCGTTGGAGAGACTGCATCAAATCGGACAAGCTCCGTGCTTCCGCTCATTGATACTTCGAGACTCAAATCAGGATGTTCATCTGCTCCCCAGCATGGCTCCTCACACTCTATTGGTGTTGCGACGATCGTAAGCAAATAGAGGGTTTTCCCAATCCCAGTTACACCGTTATTGCAGGGAGGACATAAGTTCTGCACACCTTGATAAGTACAGATGTTTGCTCCTGGCGCAGGAGCTGAGGTGCAAGATGTTGTATAGGAGCATGATTCGGTGTAATCTGGATCGTTGCAGTTAGGTTGTGCCAGTGAGACCTGGGCGATCAGCAGTAGAACTGTCATTTTGAACAGGGTCTTCATTCGAACTCCATTTTCTGTACATGAGGCATTTTGGTTAAAGGGCACCGCTCTCTCCTACCCTATACTACCTCTCGTTTGCCCTAGGTGGACACAAAAAATAGAAAAAAAAATCCACCCCTGCGACCAACTTGCCTATTATTAGGCACTTAGCTCCCTATTTTTTCTTTCGGAAGGCATAAAAATCCGGCCCGACGTTGGGAGGCTCGTCGGGCCGGTACCTGATCAGGTAGTTGCTTTGGGATCCCTGACGGGGATGATGAGGCAGCACAGGTCAAGTCAATGGAGTCTTTTTCAGAGTCAAGCTTCGTTTTCTGTCAAACCAACTTACTCAGTAGGAGGTCACTGAACGCCCTCCTTTACCGCTCCTCGAAATAGCAGTGATACACCCCGTACCCCGCGTAGACGAGTATCGCGACCACGACCACCGCAATCCCCGCGGTAATCGCCATGGCTTTCAGGAGGTCCGCTCCCATGCCTGGAGCATGCCCGGCTGATTGGCCGGGATCGTTCCCCCCTCCCCCGCCTTTCTCGTAGCCGAGGAAGAAGTTGAAGGGCGGGACGTACCCTTTTCCGATGTTGGCTCCGATCAGGTCGGGATTGCTCACCACGCCGCGGTGACCTTCGGGTCCGGTGATGATGTATTCCGGTTGAAGTGCACCAACGTCCTTGGAGGCTTCCGCTGAGGCGACGCTGTCGCGCTCTGTTTTATTGGTTCCGCTGCGATGCGCAGAATCCGCGTTGCCTGGTCCATCTGCTGCTGCTCATGCGGCGTCTGGAGATCGAGCTGCTCATTCTCGAGCGCGACCGCATCGGTTGCCGCTTCACGGTAGGATTCCCGCGCTTCGCTGAGCCTATTCCGCAGATGCTCTCCGCCCCCGGATTCCCCTTCCGGCATGATGAAATGCAAGTCAGCAGTAAAACGAAAACGGCGAAACTGTTAAAGATTTCGCCGTTTTGAAAGCTGCCCCTCTAGGGCTCGAACCTAGACTTTCCTGATCCAGAGTCAGGCGTGTTGCCAATTACACCAAGGGGCAATGCTCATATGGTCTACAAAGATACGGGGCAGAGGGACACAGGTCAAGACTTCGGAGAAAAAAATCGCCTGCATCAGCGCAGAACGGCGAATCGGCCCGTGATTTCGGTCTGCGAACCGTCCCGCGCGCGCACGACGAGCTTGTAGAAATACACGCCGTTGGCCGGGGCGTCCCCGTCCTCGTCGCGTCCCTCCCAGCCGATGCGGTTGAATCCGACGCGCAGGGCGGCGGGATCGGCCTCGACGACGCGTATCAATCGTCCGGCCACGGTGTAGATTTTCACCTGCGCCCGTTCGGGGGCGTCCGTGCCGGTGACGCGGAAGGTGAAGTCCACCGGACCGGTGGTGGGACTCGGATACGGCAGCACCTGGTCGACGCGCTGCTCGCGCGAGACGTAAAAGCGCACCTGGTAGGGAATGGTGTCCGCCGCGTTGCCCGTGGCGTCCTTGCCCGACACGGCGAGGAAATGCAGTCCGTCGTCCAGCGTGGGCGTATACTCGACGTGCACTTTCTCCTCCCCGGCGCCGGTGGTCAGGCGCACGTCGGGATCGCTGGCCAGCCACACGCGGCGGCCGTCGAGGAAAAGCTGCACGGCACTGGTGTCGGTCACGGGCAGCGCCGAGGCGTCGCGCAGCGCGATCTCGATCACCGGGGTCGGCGAGACGTAATCGTTGTCGACGATTTCCATGCCGTCGAAAAGCACGTCCAGTTCCGGCGCGACCCCGTCGCGTCCCACGGTGAAGCGCTGCGAATACAC
>JAVVFP010000578.1:0-2301 GCA_032250495.1 Bacteroidota bacterium
GTGGAACAGAGTCCCTCCATCGTCATCATCACCGACACCAACGGCGCCATCGAGTACGTGAATCCCAAGTTCTGTGAAGTCACCGGCTACGCCGCCACCGAGGTACTCGGCAGAAATCCCCGCCTGCTCAAATCCCCGAACAGCGCCGTCGGCCTCTATCGCAGTCTCTGGAAAACCCTCGCCTCGGGGGAAGAGTGGCGCGGGGAACTCGAGAACAGGCGGCGCGACGGATCCTCCTACTGGGTGCTGTCTTCCATCTCGCCGCTGAAGGGACAGGATGGGCAGGTGACACACTATATCGGCATCCAGGAGGATATCACCGAACGCAAACGGACCGAGTGGCAGCTTCAACGCAGGACGGAGGAACTCGAGACCGTCGATCGCATCGTATCCATACTCAACGGGGCCTTCGATCTGCCGCTGCTGATGCGCTCGCTGCTCGAACAGGGTATGATACTGCTCCCACAGGCCCGGCGCTCCCGGCTCCTCATTTTCGATCCCGCACAGCAGGCGCTCGTCACCGCGGACGCCGTGGAGAAGGACGAAGCTTTCGGGAGCATTTACATGGGCGCAGGCCCCTCTCGGACAGCAACCGAAAGTACGGTATCGCTCGACACGCTGCTGTCCGACCGCATCGCCGTGTACGCACTGGGTGATGGCAGCATTCGGGGCTTCGCGCGGGTCGACCGTGCGCAGGCGGCTGCCACGGAGACATCGGAACACGACGGCGCCTGCCTGATCGTGATGTCCGTGCGCTTCGGGAATGCGCAGGAAGGGGGAGAGGACTACCTCCTTTTCGAAAGCGCCGGTGAAGGACCCTGCTTTACCGAAGCCGATGCGCGAAGACTGCTTCGTTACCGCGAGCATGCCGTCACCGCACTGGCCAAGGCGCGGACGCTGCAGGCACTGCGGAACAAGAATGAAGAACTGCTGCGGACGCAGGAACAGCTCGTCGTACAACAGAAACTCGCTTCGCTCGGACAGCTGACCGCGGGAATCGCGCATGAGATACGCAATCCGCTGAATTTCATCAACAACTTCGCGCTCACAGCCAACGAGCTCACCGAAGAAATCCAGTCCGCCATCGACCTCGGGGACGATCCCGCCGCCCTGCTCGCGGAGCTGCGTCTCGCGGCGGAGAAGATTCATGAACACGGCTCACGCGCGAATCGCATCGTCGAGGGTATGCTGCTGCATGCCCGCAGCAAGCGCGGGGAGATGCATCCGACCGAGATCAATCGTCTCGTGCAGGATGCGACGCATCTCGCCTATCACGGCATGCGCGCCAGTATCCCGGAGTTTCACGTCACGATGGAGCACATGCTCGATCCCGCCGTGGAACGCGCCCGCATCGTACCGCAGGAGGTCAGCCGCGTCCTGCTCAGCCTGCTCGACAATGCCTTCTACGCGGTATGGAAGAAGAAGCGGTCACTGCCCGACACAACCGCCTATGCACCGCTCGTGCTCGTCGCCACCGCACGCGTCCGCGACAGCATCACCATCACCGTACGTGACAATGGGGACGGCATTCCCGCCGATGTGCTCGCGCACATTTTCGATCCTTTCTTCACGACCAAGCCCGCAGGGGAAGGCACCGGCCTGGGCCTCTCACTCAGCCACGAAATCATCGTCAAGGAACATGGCGGCAACCTCGAGGTCCGCAGCAGGGAAGGCTCCTGGACGGAGTTTGTCATCACGCTGTACGATCATCCCACGAAAGCGCATACTCCTCAACAAAAGTGACAGCGGACGATAATGTCCGAACACTTGACAGCGGCGTGCCGATACCTTATATTGGCGTCAACGTCAGAATCCATTTAACATCTGCCCCCTGCCATGCGGCATTCCATGCTTCGACCGAGCGTCGAACTTTCTGCTGTGCGTGCCAGGTGACGGAAATCCACGGCGTCGCGCCCAGAGGAGGTGAGAGGCGCGCAGCGGCGATCGGGACGATCCTTTACGGCGTATTTCCACAATTTTTCCATAGGAGATTTCCATGAAACGCTCTCACCACCTGGTGTTCACATATATTTTTGCGGCACTGCTCTGCTTCGCGACGAGTGCAATGGCGCAGGGTCCGGTGGCCCTGCTCGGCATCGACGCGGAGGATAGCGGACATCCCGCACCCAGCAACTACGTCACCCTCATGGGCAATATTTATTCGACCGCAAACAACGGCGGCAGCGGTACGCTGGTCATCGGCGGAGGAAAGTCCGCCACGGACCGCGTGACGACTTTCTGGAACGCCCTCAATCCCACGATCGGACCTATCACCTACGTCAACGGCGCGGTGAACATCGA
>JAVVFP010000027.1:0-13375 GCA_032250495.1 Bacteroidota bacterium
CTTCAGTCAATCACGAAGGTTGCCGCTGTGTGTATCGTGGCGGCGTTCATCCTTATCGCATGTTCAGAGAACCAGTCCCCCGTGCAGAACGCACAGCAGGGAGATTACGGCTACCGCACGCAGGTCCTGCCGAAAACGACGAACACAATTCTCGGAACCCTCAATCCGGGAAGCGATCCCGGTGGGAACTGCTACGCGTCGTACACCTCGGGCGGGTACAATCAACCCGTCGCATGGGTAAACAAGTCCTACGATTTATCCGCTTATGCCAACAAAAACGTCCGCATCGTCTTCCACTTCATCACGGGCGATGGACTCTACAACAGACATGAGGGATGGTATCTCGACGATATCAACATCGGCGGGGTCAGTGACGATATAGAGGGAGGCACCGGTGCCTGGACAACGACCGGGTTCTGGCACGTAAGTACCGTGCGCTCGGCTTCCGGGACGCACAGCTGGCGCTATGCGGATGCGCAGAGAGGTACCTACCAGGCTGGCGAGGTCATCACTAATGACTGTGCGGACATGCCGAACAGCGGGACCCTGACCTCCGCAGTGATCGGTCTCGGGGCGAATCCGACGCTTACCTTCAATACGGCCTGGGCGATCGAGAGCGTGAACCCGAGAGGCTTCGACCTCATGCAGATTGAGGTGGAGGAAGTCGGCGTGCTGCCCGCGGCCATCGACGTCAAGCCCGGCGGCTGCCCGAATCCCCTGAACATGAAGGCGGGCGGCACCCTCCCCGTCGCCATCCTCGGAAGCAGTGGTTTTGACGTGACGGATGTCGACGTTTCCACCGTCAAGCTCGCGGGGGTGATGAACGGACCGCAGGCACCGCTGGCCGGTGATGTCGGTACGCCGTACGGCATGATGCCGATGGACTGCATGGACTGCAATGCCGCCGGCGCTGATGGATTCATGGACTGGACCTTCTACTTCGCAAACCAGGACGTTGCCAGCGCCATCGAGCCTGTCGATGACGGTGACTGCCATGTAGTCGAACTCACCGGACGCCTCGCTGTCACCGGGGCATATTTCGCAGGGTATGACGTCTTGAAAATCATCAAGAAGTAACCCGAAAGCACTTCTCATACGCGTATGGAGGGGGGCAGCGTCCCCCCTCTCCATCCTCCATCGTTGTGCACCCACCACCTCCTCCACATAAATAGTCCTCACAAAAATTAAATGTTTTATTTCTTGACATCGCCGTTCAGTTAGTGTACATTTGAGGCGTCGATAATTGAAATGTATGAAACATGAACGGAGTGTGCTGCCTGAGCAGGCATTCCCCCGGGAAGCACGCGCGATCCAGCAGCCTGCCAACCGGCGTGGTCGGAGCGCATGCTTCCCACAGGAAGTATGTCCTGCAGTGACGACCGTCAATCCTGACCGGGTTTCGCCTATCGCGTTCTGTGAATCGCGACGTGCCGAGGCTGTGGCCGAAATCCGAAATTCACATCCCACTATCCATATCAAGAGGAGCATCATGAAGATGTCCATAAAGTTTTTCGGAAAGGCCGCCGCGATGGCAGTGGCAGCAGCGTTCATATTCACCGCCTGTTCCGAGGAGCATGCGCCGGTGCAGAACTCCCTGCAGGGAGAGCGTGACGGCGAACGCACTCCCGGACTGATGAAGACGCTGGGTACGACGATCGGCACGCTCAACCCGGCGGTGAATCCCGGCGGTGGCAGCTGCAGCATTGATTACACCACGGCCGGCATGGGACAGCCCGCCGTCTGGGTCGGCAAAAGCTACGATCTTTCAGCCTGGGCCGGCAAGAACGTGAAGATCATCTTCCACTTCGATACGCGTGACGGCAATTACAACAAGCACGAGGGCTGGTACGTGGACGACATCAACGTCGACGGTATCGCCGACGATGTCGAGTCCGGCGCCGGCGCGTGGACGACCACCGGGTACTGGCACATCAGTACCACCCGCGCGGCCTCGGGCAGCAGCAGCTGGCGCTATGCCAACTCCGCCACCGGAACTTTCCAGGGCGCAACGATTAATAGCAATTGCAGCGACCAGCGGAATTCCGGCACGCTGACCTCCGGTGTCATCGGACTCGGCGCCAATCCGACGCTGACCTTCAACACGCTCTTCGCCATCGAGGGCGTGCAGCCTGACAGCTACGACCTCATGCGCATCGAGGTTGAAGAAGTCGGTGTGCTGCCCGCGGCCATCGACGTCAAGCCCGGCGGCTGTCCGAATCCCTTCAACGTCAAGGCTCCCGGCACGCTTCCCGTGGCCATACTCGGCAGCAGCAGCTTTGACGTCACGGACGTCAACGCCTCCACCGTCAAGCTCGCCGGCGTGATGAACGGACCGCAGGCACCGCTGGCCGGTGATGTCGGTACGCCGTACGGCATGATGCCCATGGACTGCATGGACTGCAACGCTTCGGGCGCCGATGGCTTCACGGACTGGACCTTCTACTTCGCCAGTCCTGACGTCGCCACCGCCATCGACCCGGTCGATGACGGGGACTGCGAAACCGTCATGGTCACCGGACGCCTCACCAGCAACGGCGCCTGGTTCGCCGGCTACGACGTCCTGAGTATCATCAAGAAGGGCAAGTAAGTCCGCATGCACGTACCTCCAGGTACAGAAAAGGGAGGGGCAGGATCTGCCCCTCCCTTTCCTTATACTCCGCCAGCTTCTCTCCGAATGCCCCCCCCACGCTCCCCTCCCGCGCAAAGCACAAAAAAAAAGGCCGTCCCTTCAGGGGGACGGCCCTCTATGGTCAGGTTGGCCTGTTGATCACTTGTTGATCTGGTAGACGATCTTGCGAACCGTATCGAACTGCAGATATGGATACATTTCGCGGATCTTGTCAATCGCATCTCCGGCACTCATCTCCTGGCGCATGTTTCGGAACATGCGACGGATTTTGTAATCGCGGATGGCCTTCTCGCTGAACAGGTTGTGCTTGTTGAGCTCGAAGTACACCTCATCGTCGATCAGATCCTGGAGCGGATTGTCGCCGGTGGTTAGTTCGTTCTGCATAGTGCCTCCAGTTGAAAGTGGATGAACGAGAATCGTGAAACGAAGCACTAACAACAGCTGTCGATACTTCTTCTCCTTTTTGTCGGTCAGATCTTGTTGGTAAGACACGCAGCCGGGAAAAAGGTTACAAAAATTTGACCGGATACGTTTTGACCTCATTCTTTATAACGAGGGAAAGAGGCGAATTGTTTCAGGATTTCGGCTCTTTTGTAAAGATAAGGTCGATAGGCAGGGGGTTTTGTCAGGTAACTGACAAAAAGGTACAAGCTGGGGACATGGAATGCAAGAGTTTTATGCGGGTTCCGAATTAATGACCTGCATCACTTCTTCAGTATCGCGGAAAGCGGAGGAGCGAAGCCACGCCTCGACGGTCCCGGGGAGCGTATCGCTATACATGGCGCTGCGTTCCATCGACTCCGCCGCATGCGCGAACACTTCTCCCCATCCGGGAAAATCATGCGCGTCATACGCGGTGTTGTGGAAAAGCAGGACGGCGACGCCCCCCGCCTCCGTGACGGTGCGCAGCAGCGCATCGATGCGCATGCGCGCATCGCCGGGCGTCATTCCCCTGTACTGCGCGAGCGTGCCGTCCATGACGGTCAGCGGCAGCTCCCATATCGGCAGCACTTCGCCGCGGTCGAGATCCCAGGGAAGAAACGGGTGACAGCACCCGTTGCGGAAGCCCTCTTCTTCGGCGAAGCCGAGCGTGGAATCCACGAAAAAATTCTCCGCGGCCTGCTGCCTCCAGGTTTTCGGATAGATGAAGCGGAGGTAGTGCTGGCGCACACTGCGCAGGTCGGCATCCGTGGCGGAGCGCAGACGCTGATGCTCGCGCCGCAGCATCGCGGCGTCCGTGTGGGCGTGAAAACTCGGGTGCAATCCGATGTCATGGCCTTTCTCCCGCAGCAAGGCGATGATGCGCCGTGCGCGGGCGCCCTCGAGACGATAGCTCACATCGCGCCGATCGCGTCCCCCGGCCTTGAACAGCCAGCTGCCGCGTATGCCCCGCTGTTCTTCCACGGCGAGCATGCGCAGTATGGACTGCACGTAGGGATCGTTCTCCTCGCGCATGAAGCCCAGGTATTCCCGCAGCCGCTGCAGGCGCTCGGCACCCGAAACGTGTCGGCGATTGAAAAGGAAGTTCTTGACCAGCTCACGGAACAGCAATCCGGCCGTGAATTTCGAGAGATAATCGATGTCATGCGTCATCACCGCCGCGGCCCGCCTCCCTTCATAACGTCCCGTATCAGGCAGGTCGTGTCCCGCGGAACGCAGCACGGCGCGGAGCTGCAGCGCGTACTCGGCGAGCACGGGTCGCGCAAGTTCGCCGCGGGCGCCCAGCAGGCTCGCCGCTGCGGGAAAGCGGTCGAAGCGATCCCTGGCCGCGCTGCTCCACTGCTCGTGCAGCGACAGGAAGAAAAACGCCGCCGCGATGATGTCCGAGGAAAGCGGTGCGGCAGCGGTCACGGGAAAGAGGGAAAGGAAGGATTGTCCGTGCGCCTGCTGGTCGACCGGGGAGAGTGGCAGCGCTCCTTTCTCGAGCAGTCGCTGCTGCACGCCGGTGGCAGCGGGAAGCCAGGCGGCGTCCTGGCGCGCGGTGGGACCATAGTGCAGGACGGCGTCCGCACGGACGAAGCGGAAGCGGCACCCGGCGATGAGTCCGAGCATGGTCAGCGCGTAACGGGCCGGACGCGCGAAAGTCGTCGCCGTTTCGATCGATACCGTGATTTCACGGATTTCGGT
This sequence comes from Bacteroidota bacterium, assembly GCA_032250495.1. GTDB lineage: Bacteria > Bacteroidota > Ignavibacteria > SZUA-365 > SZUA-365 > BM516. The sequence goes on from JAVVFP010000027.1 coordinate 4,757, forward strand.
GTTTTCCTGCGCCATCGACTGCCCCTGCAAGGCGTTGCTCAGGAGTCTCCCCAGGACAGCACTTCGATGCGGACCTCGGCGAGACCGTCGTGAATCATGTCCAGTTCCTCTGCGGCGGCGCGGCTCAGGTCGATCACGCGCGCGCGACGAAACGGTCCGCGGTCGTTGACGCGCACGATGACCGATTTGCCGTTGACCATCGAGGTGACGCGCACGTAGGTGCCGAAGGGGTATTCCCGGTGGGCGGCGGTGAGTTCTCGCCTGTTGTAGCGCTCCCCGTTCGCGGTCGTACGCCCGTGAAATTTGTTGTGGTAATAGCTGGCAACGCCCTCGTCGACTTCCAGCACGTCGACCTGCGGGTAATTGTGTATGTCATGCCAGTCCGCCGTTTCGCGTGTCGAAGAGCAGGCGGAGACCAGGATCACCGCCAGCAACGCGGGCAGGATGAGGCTGTATCTCTTGATGAACTCCATTCATGGCACGCTCGCTGTGGAACAAAGTAATTACGACATCCGCCTGCCGCAGCTGCGGCGACGGTGGAAGACGGTTAGAGGAATCGCTCGAGACCCTTCTTGCGCAGGTGGTCGACAATGTCCTTGACCTCCTGTGAACGGCCCTTGCGGCAGACGAGCACCGCGTCCGCGGTGTCGATGACAATCAGGTCCTCGACCCCGATGACGGCGGCATAACGTCCTTCCGTCGTCGAGACATGGCAATTTTTCGCGTCGCGCAGGAACACCTCGCCTCCCGATGCGTTGTTGCCGTCGTCCTTCGGGAAGAGCCGCGCAACCTCGTCCCAGCTGCCGAGATCGTTCCAGCCGAAATCGGCGGGCAGCACGTAGCGGTTTTCCGCCTTTTCCATCACTCCATAATCGATGGATATGGGCCGCATTTCCCCGTACGCGGACACGAGGGCGGCGGGAAACGCGTCCGTGTCGATATCGGCGCTCAGGCGTCCGAGTTCTTCGGACAGCTCGGGCAGGTGTTCGGCGATGCCGTTGAGAATAGTGGACACACGCCAGATGAACATACCGCTGTTCCAGACGAAATCCCCGCTTTCGAGAAAGCGCTGCGCGGTCTCCAGGTTCGGTTTCTCAGCGAAGGTGACCACCTCGTACGCGTTTTCCGCGGCGTGGGGACGATTGCCGTCCGCCCTGTGAAACTGTATGTAGCCGTAGCCTGTCTCGGGACGCGTCGGAGTGATGCCGATCGTGACATAACCGCGGGAATTCTCGGCAACGGCGACGGCATTTTTCAGCGTGTCCTGGAACGCGGCGATGTCATGGACCAGGTGATCGGCGGGCAGTACCACCATGACCGCGTCGCCCACGCGCTTTTTCAGGATTTCCGCGCCCAGTCCGATGGCCGGGGCGGTGTTGCGCCCGAAGGGTTCGACGATGATGTTCTCCGCGGGCAGCTGCGGCAGCTGCTTGCGCACGCCCTCCTCCTGCTGCGCACTGGTGATGACCAGGATGCGCTCCTGCGGGATGATCGGGTCCATCCGGTATACGGTATTCTGAATCATGGTGCCGCTGCCGATGATTTCCAGCAGCTGCTTGGGAGAATGTTCCCGGCTGCGCGGCCAGAAGCGCGCGCCGACTCCTCCGGCGATAATAAGTGCGTACACGTCCATTGTTACCTGTTGTCTCTGATCGATTGTCATCCCTGGGTGGGACCTTCAAAGAAAACCCGTCCCGCGGGGCGGGACGGGACTATGATCATACGGACTGACTTACACGCGCTCCGCCACCTGCAGGCGGTTTATCGCCCGCATCAGTGCGCTGCGCGCGCGTTCGACATCCGTCGACTCTTCCTTCGCCTTCAGGCGCTGCTCGGCACGCTGCTGCGCGCTGCGCGCACGCTGCACGTCGATGTGGTCGGATCGCTCGGCGGTGTCGGCAAGCACGCGCATCTGGTTGTGAAACACCTGCGCGATGCCGCCGCTGACGGCGTACAGCACATCCTTTCCGTCGCTGCCGGTCACTTTCATCAAGCCGACGTCGAGAGAGGAAAGGAAAGGCGCGTGATTGTGCAACACCTGGAAGCGGCCCTCCGCGCCCGGACAGTTGACGGATGCGACCTGTCCGGTGAATTCCACGCGCTGGGGGGTGACGATTTCCAGATCAAAAAGATTGGCCATGGCTTCCTCGATCAGGCTTCCTGCATTTCTTTGGCGCGGGCGAAGGCTTCCTCGATGGTGCCCACGTACATGAAGGCATTTTCCGGAAGCTCGTCGCATTCACCCTTGAGTATCATTTCAAAGCTCTCGATGGTGTCTTCGACCTTGACATACTTGCCCTTGAAGCCGGTAAACTGTTCGGCGACGAAGAACGGCTGCGAGAGGAAACGCTGGATACGACGCGCGCGGTGCACGGTCACCTTGTCCTCGTCCGACAGCTCGTCGATACCGAGGATATTGATCAGATCCTGGAGGTCCTTGTACGTCTGCAGGATGCGCTTGACTTCCTGTGCCACGTTGTAATGACGTTCGCCGATGACGAGCGGATCGAGGATGCGGGAAGTGGAATCCAGCGGGTCCACGGCAGGGTAAATGCCCAGCTCGGAGATCTGGCGGGAAAGCACCGTCGTCGCATCGAGATGCGCGAACGTCGTCGCAGGGGCCGGGTCCGTCAGGTCATCGGCCGGCACGTACACTGCCTGCACGGACGTGATCGAACCCTTCTTCGTGGAGGTAATGCGTTCCTGCAGTTCGCCCATTTCCGTCGCCAGCGTGGGCTGATAGCCCACAGCGGAGGGCATGCGTCCCAGCAATGCCGACACTTCGGAACCGGCCTGCGTGAAACGGAAGATATTGTCGATGAACAGCAGCACGTCCTTGCCTTCCACGTCGCGGAAATACTCCGCCATCGTGAGCGCGGTAAGCGCCACGCGCTGACGCGCACCGGGCGGTTCGTTCATCTGGCCGAAAACCAGCGTGGTCTTGTCGATGACACCGGATTCGGTCATTTCGAGGTACAGGTCATTTCCCTCGCGGGTACGCTCACCGACGCCGCCGAACACGGAATAGCCGCCGTGATGCATGGCGATATTGTTGATAAGCTCCATGATGACCACCGTCTTGCCCACGCCTGCACCGCCGAAAAGGCCGGTCTTACCGCCTTTCGAGTACGGCTCGAGCAGGTCGATGACCTTGATGCCGGTTTCGAACATCTCTCGCTGCGTGGAAAGATCCTCGAAAGCGGGGGCGTGGCGGTGAATCGGGAAATAGGTGTCGGTTTTCACCTCGCCCTTGCCGTCGATGGGTTCACCGGTGACGTTGAGCAGGCGTCCGAGCGTGTTCGGACCGACAGGCACGGTGATCTGCGCGCCGGTGTCGACGGCTTCCATGCCGCGGACGAGTCCATCGGTGGAGTCCATGGCGACGCAGCGCACCCTGTCGTCCCCGAGATGCTGCTGCACCTCGATGACCAGGGTATCGCTCCTGCCTTCCGCATCCGTGCGCTCGATCGTGACGGCGTTGTATATAGCAGGGAGCTCGTTTCCCGAGAAATCCACGTCCACCACCGGTCCGATGACCTGTACAATAGTGCCCTTGTTCATTAGCCGAATACTTTTATTGATGAAAAATATGAATCTGAAATAGAGCGTAATTTAGCAGGACGCGCAGAAAAATCCAACAGCGCGTCCCCGGACCCATCCGGTAGTGAAGAGAACAGCAGAAATGGCGCCGGGGTTCACGGTGGGGGGACAATAGGCAGGAATTATCTGTCACCGGTGGCGAACAATTCGCATGTGGGGAAGGGAAGTATCCTTCACCGGTGGGAAAAAACTCCTTTCGCAGGGGTGCGTCAATACAGGTCGGGGATGAGCAGGGAGACCGTTCGCGGGGGAAGGACGAAGGAGACCTGGTCACGGCGGGAATAGAAAGAGACGCCGTTGACAGGATCGACGAGGCGCACGCCCTCGGGGAGTCCGAGATACGGCAGCACGCAGTGGCGGGAATTATCACCGGCGTTGACTGCCACGAATATCTTTTCCGCGCCCGCGGCACGCATGAAAACGTAGAGGCCGGAGACGTCATCGAGCTGCAGGGTTTGCATGGTTCCGCTGCGAAGGGCGACGGAGTTCTCCCGCAGCGCGATCAGTTGACGGTAGAAGGCGTACATCGAAGAATCGAAGCGCACAGGATAACGCGCCGGATCCCCGGTGACCGCGAAACTGCGCTCGTCAAGGAAGTCCATTTCCGGCCAGAGCATCGGCTTGCGGTTGTCGGGATCATCGCCGCCCCACATGCCCGCCTCATCGCCGTAATACATGAGCGGTGCGCCCGGGAGGGTGAACTGAAGGAGGAGGAGCATGCGCTGGAGACGGCGGTCGCTTTCGTCGGGGGGACGCGCGAGATAGCCGGCGTTGCTGCGCGGACTGTTGGCTTCGTCGAAGGCGAGACTGTCGTTGACGCACATGCTGGCGATGCGATCGGTTTCGTGTGAGCCGATCATGGTGAGGAGCATGTCGGAACCGGACAGCGTGGTGCGGCTGCGCTGCGCCATCATGCGGGCATCGAGCGCGGTAGGCGTGAGGGTGCGCCCGAGAAAGTACGCGCTCAGCGCCTGCGCGACATCCCGCGGCTGATCCATGTCGAACGGTGCGGCGGTGCGTCCCCACCCCTTCCCGAGGTTGACGAGCAGGACCTCGGGATTGATCGTGCGGCAATGACGCGCCCAGTCCTGCCAGAACCGCAACGGGAGCGCATCCGCCAGGTCGATGCACCAGCCGTCGACACCATCATCGAAATTCCCGTCCCCGTTCGGATCCATCCATCTGCGCGTGCTCGCGAACACATAGTCCCTCGGACCCGCAACCAGTCCGAGCGTGTCCTGCCGGAAGCGCGGAAAGGCGTCGATGCCCCACATCCTGTCATAACGGAACTCGGATTCATATGGCGTTTCGGGACGGTCCCACGCAAGGACGTTGAACCAGCTGCCGTAGGCGGAGGTTTCCTGCCTGCGGAGCAGATCCTCGAAAGCCCAGAAATGTACGCTCACATGCGCGAACTGCGCCATGATGAGCACGCGCATCCCACGGGCGTGTATGGCCGACACCAGTTCCGCGAAACGGCGATCCGCAGAGGTCATGTACCAGGTGCGCGCATCCTCGGGCTTTTCACGGTTGAGAAAGGTGGTGTCCAGCGGCGTGAATGGTCCGAAATGGCGGTCCGCGTGATGCAGCGAGGAAACATCGAACTTGTGCGAGGAAACGGCCTCGAAAATCGGCGTCAGAATGATGCCCTCCGCTCCGAGGGAATCGAGGTAGTCGAGGCGGGCGAGCAGTCCGTCGAAATCACCCCCGTACTGGCGGAGCAGTGCCGAGGGATAAAAATTCTCGTGCAGCATGCGTTCCTCGACGGTCTGCGCATACCAGTTCGCCGTCCACTCGGAGACCTGCCACGGAACGGTCGGATCGCCGAACACGTCCGCCGCCTTCGGGTCGTTCTCACGATCCCCGTTGTGGAAACGGTCGGGCAACAGCAGATACCACAGCAGGCCCCGCGCCCACGAGGGGGGCTCCGCCGACTGCTGCGCCGCCGCGCCTGCGGTCAGCAGCAACATCATCACTATGGAAGGCAGTGCTTTCATGCGGCTCGCAAAATAGCGTACCCGCCGCTCGCAGACAATGCCGCAGAGCGCGGGAAATGCCGACGTGCGCGAAGTGCCATCGCCTGACATCGAGACCGCCGCATTTGAGTCCGCCTGCGGCACCTTACAATTTTGTAATCCAAAATTCAGCCAGCTGAAAGATTGGATTCATACTTTGCACGCCAGAGGTCGGGACCTTCTTTCCCGCCTCCCCGAGATTGCCACGCATTCACTGTTTCCAATACGCCATACGTGGTCTCCTGACACAAGGGCGTCCCTTCAAAGGGACGCCCTTCGTCATTATCCACTCCCGCCTCCGAAACCCACTTGCCTTACTCACGGAGCCAGCGTCCCGTGCTGCGCTTCCGGGAGCTGCGCTTCCGGATGTTTTCGCGGCTGGACACTCCCGGCGCGCAAAACTTAACGCACTGTAATTTCCGATTCAGCTGCCTGTAAGATTCCGCTCCTAAATTGCATGCAAGAGTTTTCGCAGCACCCGATCCCAATCTCTCTCTCTCTCTCTCTCTCGTGTGTCAGACATTCGGATGTAAAGGAGGAAGCATATGAAGCGCATTTCCAGGAAGGGAGCATTTTCCATACACATATCAATGTTCGTCGCCCTGCTGCTGCTTTTCGGCGGCTGCAGTGAGCAGACGAATTTCCCGCTGGCGCCTGATGCGCAGACTTCGCACGCGCAGCAGTCGGTCACGACGCTTTCGAAAGACAATCCGGGAATACGCCGCGCGATGGAAGTGCAGGAACGCAACAGCGAGCGCTTCTTCGCGCAGCACGGCGTGATCGGCATCGGCACAGGCATGACGCTGTCCGGCGAACTCGCCGTGATCGTGTTCACGGAAGAAGCACTGCCCCCGGGACGCCTCCCTGAAATGATCGAAGGACTCCCGGTGCTTCAGCGCGTCGGGGGACCGGTGGAAATCTCCGGCAAGCCGGGAACGACGGGAAAGGACAAGAACAGCACGGGCACGACGGGCACCACCGTCGGACGCACCGACCGGATCGCGCGCCCTGTTCCCATCGGCGTTTCCACGAGTAATTATTACGACTGCGGCGCCGGCACCATCGGCGTGCGCGTCAAAAACAACGACGCCTACTATGTCCTTTCCTGCAATCACGTATTCGCCCGGTTCAACGCCGCGACCGGTGGCGAACTGATCCTCCAGCCGGGACGATCCGATAACAGCTGCGTCACGGTACTGACGGACGAAATCGCACGCGTGGCGGATCTCGAAAGCATCAGCTACAGCATGTACGCGGCCAATACCATGGACGCCGCCATCGCGAGCACCACGGCTTCCTCGGTGGGCAACAGTACGCCGGTGGACGGCTACGGCACCCCCTCCGCAACCACCGCGCAGGCACTGGTGGGCATGGAGGTGCAGAAATACGGCCGCACGACAGGACTTACCCGGGGACGCGTGGTCGCCATCAATTGCACCGTCATCGTTCCCTATCCCGCCGGCGCAACCCGCTTCGTCAACCAGATCGTCGTCGAACCCATACGGAAAAACAGAACCTTCGTGGATGGCGGCGACTCGGGCTCCCTCGTCGTCACCGACGACAGCAACGCGAATCCCGTGGGCCTGGCCTTCGCAAAAAGCGGAGATCTCGCCTACGTCAATCCCATCGATCCCATACTTCAGCGCTTCGGCGTGCAGATCGACGGGAAATAAAGAACAGCATTCACCGTGCTACCCCGCCTCACAACACAAAAGGGCGTTCCTTCCGGGACGCCCTTCCTTCCCTTCCATCTAATCAACGTACCGCGCCAGTGAAATTCAGGTGCTCAGCACCCAGCCCTTGAGATACCAGGATTCGGGGATGTGGAGAGAGACGGGGTGGTCAGGTGCCTGCATCAGCGGAACGAGCAGCGTGGCGTCGCGACCCGCGTCCGCCGCGGCATCGGCGAGTATTTTCCGGAAGAGCGGGGGCGGGATATGGCCGCTGCAGGAGAAGGTGAACAGCAGTCCGCCCGGACGCAGCAGCTTCAGCGCGAGGAGGTTGATGTCCTTATACCCGCGTGCGGCCTTCTCGACCTGTGAAGTGGAAGCGGCGAACTTGGGGGGGTCGAGTACGATGACGTCGAACTGCCGGCGCGCGTCCCTGCACTGCCGCAGGTAGGTGAAGACATCGGCGGCTTCCTGCGTGTAGCGGCCGTCGTCGAAACCATTTTCCGCCACGTTCACGGCGGCGAGCCGCAGGGCGTCGGCGGAGACTTCGACATCGGTGACCTGCGCGGCGCCCCCGGCGAGAGCGTGCACGGCAAAACCACCCGTGTAGGAGAAGCAGTTGAGCACCGCTGCGCCGCTGGCCATCTGTCCGAGCAGTGCGCGGTTATCACGCTGGTCGAGGTAGAAGCCTGTCTTGTGTCCCGCCGCGATATCCACGACAAAGCGCAGTCCCTCCTCGCGCACCGTCAGCGGCAGCGCGCGTTCCTTTCCTTCCATCCAGCCATTGCGCACGGGAAGTCCTTCCTTGACACGAGCGTCGCTGTCCGACCGTTCGTACAGCGCGGCGTCCGGAAACTGTCCTCGGAGTACCGCGACGATATGGGACCGCTGCGCCTCGGCGCCGGCGGATAGGAACTGGCAGACGAGCACGTCCCCGTAGCGGTCGACGACGCAGCCGGGCAGTCCGTCCGCTTCGGACGAGACGAGGCGCAGCGCGTCGGTGTCGCTGCCGGCGAACATCTGTTCGCGCAGGGCGAGCGCGCTGGCGATGCGCGCGGCGAAGAAATCGGCGTCCACTTCCGTTTCGGCGTCGAAGCTCCACATGCGCAGGCGGATCTGCGAGGAGGGCGAGAAGGCGGCAACGCCGAGCGGTCTGCCGTCATTGGTGCGAACGCGAACGGTCGCGCCCGGTGAAGGATTGCCCTCCACGCGTTCGACGGCACCGGAAAATACCCAGGGATGGCGGCGCAGCGGCGACGCGTCACGGCCCTTCTTGAGGGTGACGACGGGGAAGGGCATGGCGCTACTCCTCTTCCCGGTAGCGGAAGGCCCAG
>JAVVFP010000579.1:0-2298 GCA_032250495.1 Bacteroidota bacterium
GCCGATGGTGAGGGACTGATCCCGAACGAATGGGTCTCCGCGCTCGTCGGAGGCAATTCCCTCGGCGCGAATCTTTTCGCCTCGGTGTTCGGCGCCTTCATGTATTTCGCGACGCTGACGGAAGTCCCCATCGTGCAGGGACTGCTCGCGAGCGGCATGGGCAAAGGTCCCGCGCTGGCACTGCTGCTGGCCGGTCCCGCCCTGTCCCTTCCCAACATGCTCGTCATCCGCAGCGTGATGGGCACGAAGAAAACACTCGTATTCATCGTACTCGTTGTCGTCATGGCAACGATCAGCGGGATGATATACGGCGCGATGTGAGGTGAGCCCATCAGGGGAAGCCACGGAAAGAGTTTCGAACGCTCACAAGTCCGGAGTGAACTGATGCAGCCAGACTACATTGCTACATCCGCGGAGGTCCACGCATGATTGCAGTCGGAAGGGTGATATCGCGAACTGCCGCCACGCTTCCAACAGCGGTTCTCATGGCGCTGTGTCTTTGCTGCGTCACCGCGGGAAGGGCGACAGGGCAATGCACATGCATGGGAGGCGCTGCTGTCGGGGGAGGTGCACCTGTTTATGGAAACGCAGCGATGAGCATGCTTCCGGCTGGGAGCATGCTCATCGCAGTTTCATATCGTTACGGTGACGGGGACACCCATCTCAGGGGTGACATGAGTGCTCCGGCAGGTGCGGTGCTGTCGTACCATATGCACTACCTCGATGTTTCGCTCGCGTTCGGAGTCCACGATCGCTTTACCGTAGAAGCGAGCCTGGGAGCTTTTCCGCAGAAAGCACAGCAATTTTCGTCCTATACGATGAGCGGCAGTGGCATGTCCCATGCATACTTCGGCGGCAAATACCTGTTGCTCCGCGACGACGAGGGCGGGTGGGAGTGGAATGCGGGGGCGGGACTGCGCCTCCCTCTCTCGGGTGCATCGGCGCATCTCCCTCAGCATATAGATCCGAGCACCGGCGCATTCGGAGCTTCCCTGCGCACACATCTGCTGGGAAGTCTGAGTGGAACCGATCTCTATCTCATGCTGAGTCAATCCATCGACGTCAGCACGACCAACGCCGCAGAGTACCGCTATGGTCCGGTCAGCACTTCGTCCCTCGCAGTGCTTGGACGCGTGGCCGAGTACCTGACACTGATCGCCGAGTTGCGGGTTGAACGCAGATGGCAGGACAGTTACTACGGGACACCGATCGATGACTCGGGATTGTCGGCGTTCGTGCTCACACCGCAATGCGCCGTGCGCGTGGGCCCACTGCTCATTTCACCTTATTTCGATATACCCCTGTACAGGTACTATTATGGGACACAACTTGCGAACGATTTGCAGACAGGGTTGCACCTCATCTGGAACGCTGAGGACGGGTGGGACTGACTCAGCGGTCCTGCTTATGCTTCTCGTTTCCTTGCTTGCTCTCGTCGCATGCGACGACGATTCCGCAGGACCGGACTCCGACACGAATCCGGGACAGGCCACGGTGACTTTCCTGGAGATCGGCATGGATCACTGCGAACCGTGCCTGCTGATGCGTCCTGTCATGGCGTCGCTTGCAGAACGCTACGGCGAACAGCAACTGGCGGTAATCTTTCTCGATGTGATCAAGGACAAAGCGAAAGTCGACCCTTACAAAATTCGCGTCATGCCGACGCAGGTATTTCTCGATCATCAGGGAGCAGAGTTTCACAGGCATGAAGGCTTCTATCCCGAGGAAGAAATCGACTCCCTTCTCGCCACCCGCGGACTCACTCCCTCTCGTCCCCCTGCGCCGCCACCTCGGCGAAGAGGAAGATGACGCTTTCGTTGTCACCGATGCGCAGTCCCACCGAACCGTTGACCTGTCCCTGCCATTCCGGCGTGAAGGTGATGGCGAGGACGCCGCGCGCGTCCGGTGCGAGTGTCAGCTGCGCGGGTGTCACGCTTCCGCCCGCCAGGGGAAGTTTTTTTCCGCCGGCCTGCTGCGGGAAGGAGGGATATGAGGTCAGGCTCACGCCCGTGGTCTCCACGCGCAGCGTGCGATCCGAGGTATTGTGTACCGTCGACTGCACGGTCACCGGCTGACCGACCTGTGCGTCAGGGATGTTGATGTAGGACGGGTCGAGCGCGATGTCGCTGCGGACGGTCGCGGATATGCGCAGGACGGTATGGGGAGCGTCATCCCCCGCGAGATACACGCTGACGGACTTCTGCACGCGGTCGCGTGAGCCGCGCGGGGGAGTGAAAGTTGCACGAACACGCGCCTTTTCACCCGGGGGAATGGTCTTTTCGCTCAGCAGCACTGCCG
>JAVVFP010000580.1:0-2293 GCA_032250495.1 Bacteroidota bacterium
AGATGCCGTCCCAGGCCGCGGTGCCTCCGGAAGCGGGAATGCTGTTGACCGCCGCATGCAGCAGCGCCGTGTTCGTCGTCATGGTCTGGGCCGTCGTGACGCTGGTATTGAAATAGAGGATTGCCGCTTCGTCCTGCACAGCGAGGGAATCGATGAAGGAATGGAAGGCGGTTTTCAGTCCGGCGTTGCCCGCTCCGGCCATCGAGCCGCTTGCGTCGCCGACGAGCGCGACGGACATCGGACAGGCGGTGGTGGGATCGGGACAGTCATGCGCGGCGACGCTGTGCGTCAGGCCGTCTACTGTCGCATCGATCTGCGCGGAGGAAAGACCGTACTGGATCGCGCCCGCGCATCGGGCAGTGTAGTACACGTGTACATCGGGCCACTGCACGTGCACGCGTTTGATGTCCAGCGTCCCGCTCCCCTGCGCGACAGCAGCCGGGGAGATAAAAAACGTAAGGACCGCGCACAGAACGGTAAAGCGAAGAATGTGGCGCGCGGCGGACAGGCACAGGTGCATAACGATCACTCCGTTGTTTTTCCTCGACGTCATACACTCAACACGGCAGGTCATCGATTGTTACACCCTGATGCGCCGGTCCATCCTGTACTCAGGATTCGTGTATTTCCTCGTGGCTGTACGGAGATAGTAGCCAGGTTTATCTCGAAAATCAACGCAGGCGGGAAACGTTGCTCTGCAGACGGGAAACGCTGCTCTATTCTTTCTTCCTCACGTGTACCGACCAGGTCCCACCGCCTTCCTCAGTATGCACGTCATTTCCCATACCCCGGAGGGTGTCGACGAGCGGTGCGGGATAAAACGGCGCCCGGATACGGAGGATCGCTCCGCCCGGCATCCGCGCGACCGCCGCGATCGCCTCATGCAGGGGATTCTCCCCCCGATCGATCATGGGTCCGGCGTCGATTTCCTCCGTCGGCACCGCATGCAGCCAGGAGGGAGGTGGTTCTGCAGGTGACTGGCCAGTACTGGAAGTGACTGGCCAGTCACCTGTTTCCTGGCCGACGGCTTCCCGCAGTCGCCGGATGACAGTGCCCACCGGGACGTCACCGGTAAGCGCCGCCTGTTGCAGTGTGGCCACTTTCGCGATGGTTCGGCGCAGTACGGGATTTTTCAGCTTGCGGAAGGCGGGCGCCATGTCGATGAGCACGTCTTCGAGCTCCGGGTAGGCGTCCAGCAGGGCGCCCACTTTCGTTTTCGGTGTGATCGGCAGCATGTCAGTCCTCCTTCCCTGCATAGGAGAGCAGTCGCTGTTCTCCTTCGAGCGTCCGCTTCTCGGTCAGGTTCTGCGACACTTCCAGCGTGCCGAGGTAACCGCCTTCGCTGTCGCGCACGGCGAAGTACTCGATGTGGATGAATTTCCCGTGCAGCTGAATCCAGAACGGTGCGTTATCCTGGCGGCCGGATTTGAAGTCCTCGAGTATGGTGTCGACGATGTTGACGCTCGACGGCGGGTGGCAGAGGCGCACGTCGCGTCCGAGAATGGCCCGGTTCCTGTCGAAAATTCTCTCCGCGCCCTGGGAGAAATACTTCACCTTGTCCTGCGCATCGACGAAGGTGACATCGAAGGGCATGGTATTGAGGATGGCAGTGAGTTCGGTCGGCGTGAGCATGCCGCTGGGCAGACGGACGGCGTCGCCTTCCACGGCGGACTGTTCGGAGGCGGGCACGCCACGCGGTTTCCATTCGATTTGCGGGTCGTAAAGGCAGAAGCCGATTTCCGGTGTCTGGCGATGGATGTCATACCAGTCGAGTTCCGTCAGCGTGTCCATGCACATCGGCAGCAGTATCTGCTCTTCCTTCATGACCATATCATCGACGCCGCGCACCGCGGGAAGCAGCAGCATGTCAGCAACGGCGGCGATTTCTTCCGCCCCGCTTCCCCCCGCGGCGGCGAGCGCCTCGCGCGCACCCTTGAGCATGTCACGGATCTCATCGTGCTTGCCCCACATGACCGTGGGCGGACCGGTGATGCCGCGCTGCTCGAGAAACGGGAAAAGCAGGTTCTCCTTCCTCCGGTAATGCTTGTCGACGTCGCCCAGTTCGTTGAACATCGCCCGCAGCTGCAGAACACGCTCGGAGAGCTCCTCGCTCCCGAGTTCGCCGAGCGTCGCGCACAGCGTCCCCACGCGCGCCGTGACCCGCTGCAGCGCCTCGTTCTCCTTCCGGAACACGTCCACGGGATGTCCGGGCGGCACGAGCTGCGCCATGCTCGTGTCTATCTGTCCGTCGAGCACCCGCGTGTGAATGTCGCAGAAGCGCTGAATCTCCTCC
>JAVVFP010000028.1:0-13291 GCA_032250495.1 Bacteroidota bacterium
CCCGGTACGCCTGCTCGATGCGATCGAGATCTGCGGGAGGGATGTCGCGGAATTCTTTCCCACGCACACGTTTTGACAGCGTGCCGTCGCCACGGGCGAGGAAGCTGATCAGCAGCGTGTCGGTGGCGTCGGAAAATTCGTACTGTTCTTCGAGCCAGGACTTCATCGCATCGTGCCGGCGGAGCAGATCGAGTTCGGCGGGAAGTATGTTCTCCACGGTCTCGCGCACGCAGGCGTAGAGGAATTCCGCCTGTGGCGTCGCGTCGAAATAGCGGTAGAGGTCGGCGGTGTCGTTGTGAATGGACACGTTGTAGCGCTCGTCCGGCGACCATTCTATGAGCGGAAGGCGGGGACGCGAGTATTCTTCGAGCGTCTGGCGGTACGCATCCATACGTTCGAGCATGACGGAGGAAACAGGGAAGACCAGTCCGCGCCGTGTGAATCCTTTCGTCGCCAGCATGTGGTGTATGAGCCAGCGGTGCAGTCGTCCGTTGCCGTCGACGAAGGGGTGGATGAAGACGAAACCGAAGGCCACGCTCGCAGCGGCGATCACCGGATCCATGTCGGCGCGTTCGAGCTGCGCCGCCGTTTCGATCAAGCCCTCCATCAGTCCCTCAATGTCCTCAGCCTTCGCGGAAATATGATCGGGCAGCGGCGCATGTGTCACGCGGTCACGGTCCCCCACGAAGCCCTCTTCCTTCCGGTATCCCATCTGCAGTCCTGCTCCCGGCCGCGGAATGATCATCTGCTGCAGGCGTTCGAATTCCGCGCGTGAAAGCGCCGCCGTGCCCGCTTGCCCGATGGCCGTCGCCCAGTTCTGCGCGTGGCTGTAGGACGGCTGTTCCCCTTCGATGGCGAAGGACGCGCGGGAGTCCGCCAGCAGCAGGAAGGCCGCGGCACGGTGGACAAGGTTCTTCGGTACGCTCTCGGTGAGTTCCTGCGCGCGGGACTGCAGCCGCAGGGCGATCATTTCGTCGAGCGTCGCCGTGCGATGCACGAGGGGACAATAGTCCCGCGTCCCGGGCAGGTTGTTGCGTATCATGTGGCGCCGGGAGCTAATCGACGGACCGGGATACTGCAAGGCGGGATCCACGAGATCGTGGTAGTTGCGGTAGTCCGTGTCCGGCAGATCGAGCGTCTCCCCGCGCAGCCATTCGTAGAGGAACCAGAGCCTGCGCGTGTACTGTCCCGTCGGCTCCCTCTGCAGCAGCTGTGTCACGGCCTCCGTCCCGACGTTCCCGAAAAAAGCCTTCAGCAGCAGCAGGTCGATGCCTTCGTATTTGAGCGCAAAGACGAGGTGTTCGTACACATCGTCCCCGGGGAAATAACTGTCGTCGAACAGCAGCCAGTCGCCTTCGATGCGTCGTCCGCGCCTGCCGTCGACCAGCGCCAGGCGCCGGGGCGTCGGCACCTGCAATTCAAACTCCAGCAGCAGATGCGCGTAACCGGCAGCATATCCCTCCGCAGGAGCCTTCCTGCCGAACAGTACCTGCATTTTCTGTCTTTCCATGCACCGAACTTGCAAAAAACAACTGCAATCTGCAAATAATGAACGCTGCAAGGTGCTATTTGCAAAAAACAGCTGCGGCACGAGGGCTGTTTGTCACCTCCTTCGTCCCCCTTCCCTGAAACAAAACTCCCTTTGATGCGTCATTACAGCAACACAGCATTGCTGCCTTCCTTGTCTTTTATTCGGGAGTTCCATCATGAGACATTTATCCAATTCCATTCTCATGCTGATGATGCTCTGCGCCGCAGTGCTGCAATCAGCGAACGCGCAGTCCATCGAAGTCACGCGCAACCTTCCGGTCGGGGGACCGGTCGTCGACTTTGCGAGCATAGGGGACGCTGTCGTACTGGCGATACGCAGTTCCGGTGAAATTCTTCGGAGCAGGGACACGGCGAGGACCTGGTCGCTGCTCGAGACGCGGGAGGCCGATGCCGCGCTGCTTTGCCTGCTGGCGACGGATGCGGGAGTGATCGCGGGTACGAGGGACGGTGCCATCCTCCGATCCACCGACGACGGTGAGCAGTGGAATACGCTGCATCGTCTGCCGACACACGAGGCGATCACCGATATCACAACAGGCGATGACGCGCTATTCGCAATCAGCGAGGGAGGGACCATACTCCGCAGCGACAACGCCGGCACGCACTGGATCGCCTGCGCGACGGTGCCGATTTCCCCCTGCACGAAGCTGCTGCGCACGAGTGACTCCTCTTACCTCGTGGGCAGCAGGCAGTACGGCCTGCTGCGGAGCACCGATGATGGACGCAGCTGGCACGGTCCCGCCGGTCCGCCCCGGTCGGCGCTCATCAGCGATTTCGCCTGCTGTCCCTGCGGGGGACTGCTGGTCTCGACGCACGATTACGGCTGCTATCACAGCGCGGACGGAGGAAACAGCTGGGATGTGTGTTTCAGCGTCGGCGGTACGGGTTCGGCCCCGGGCACTCCCGCGCTGACCGTCGTGAGCGACACGGTTGTCATCATCGTGCAGGAAAGCGGTATCAGCCGGCTGTTTCCGCATCAGCCGCGGACGCGACCTGTCGTGACGGACTATTTGCATTGCGGACGCGCGGTGGCGGGACTCTCGGATGGCTGCGTTATCATCGGCGATTCGCTGGGCTGCATACATCGGACGCTGCTGCCGCCGGTGGTCGGGGACACGACGGAATTTGTTTCGCTGTACGCATCGAAAGTGCAACCCCTCCTGCGGCACGGGGACTATTTCAATCTCGGCCTCAGTCTCTGGCGGCAGCAGCAGGATCAGAAATCCCTCCCCGGCGGCCGTATCAGCGTGCTGAACGAACTGACGGGAGAGGTGACGGTATTCGAGGTCGGAGAAGGTCCGGGCAACACGGTGAAGCTTCGCGTCGACATTCCGGAAAGCGCCGCGGACGGCGAATACCGGTTGCTGTGCCGCGTCGTCGACAGTCCTTTCGACAGGGGTATCGTAAGCACGCAGTACTTCACCGTCGACAACCGGGATGCGGGAGCGGAGACCCGTCTCGTGTACCAGGCGGAAGCCCGCGATCGCATCACCGTCCTTCACGGCACGCCGTCGGGGGACATATACTGCGCTGCCGGAGCGGGATTGCTGATGCACAGCTCGGACAGGGGAGAGCAGTGGCGCAACCTGCTTCCTTCGCGGTACAGCGAACTGACGCTGCGCGCCATTACCGGCGACCCTTCCGCGGCGCTGCTTGCCGTACTCAGCGACCTCACGCTCATCCTGAGCAGGGATGGAGGCGAGAGCTGGCAGGAGTCGGCGCAGCTCGGCGACAGCGCCATCACGGATATCGCCTGCCGGGGTGAACGCGTGCTCGTGCTCACGAGTTCTCGCTACGTGCTGCTTTCAGTGGACGCGGCAAGGACGTGGAAGGACATCACGCCCTTCATCGGGACGCAGTACAACGGCCTCTATCTGCCCTCGGATGAGCAGACAGTACTGGTCTGCAGGTACGGCATCCTCGAGTCCATCGACGACGGGGACAGCTGGTCCATCACGCAGACACCCTACGGCAATCCGAGCGTCCACGATCTCTTCGTCGCCATGGACGGCACATACCATATTCCCTGGTCCCGCGCGTTGTATCGCAGCACGGACCTCGCAGGACCGTGGGAGTACGTGATCGACAGGTATCTCCAGCTCGGCTGGATGCAGGGTATCACGCAGACTGCGGACGGAACGATATTCGGTCGTTACAGCACACTGCTGCTGTCGACCGATGACGGCCTGCACTGGGAAAACGATGCGGCGACGTCGGACACGCTGCCCGTGCTGAGCATGTGTGCCGCCGGCGACGACCTCATTCTCGGGACGTCGCAGGGAGAGCTGTTCATCCGCAGCGCGAAGCCGCCAATGTCCACACGAAGCGCGCCGGCAATGCCGATGGCCTGCAGCATCGTCTCCGCACATCCGAATCCCGCTCATGGACGCGCGGTCATCACGCTGCGCAGCGCGACAGGACAGAGCGCCGAGCTCACGGTGCATGACATGCTCGGTCGACGCGTGGCCACGCTGTTCGAGGGACGTCTGCCGGTCGGAAACAGCAGCTGCGTCTTCGACGCCCACGCGCTGCCGTCCGGTCCCTATCACCTCGTCCTTCGCACCGCCGACGGCACGATGACGGAGAACATCATGCTGCTCAACTGAATCGGTTGATGCATTGAAAAGTGCCTTGGCCTTCTCGGATGTCATTGTTACACTGTTGCATTGCGTATCCTCGATTTCTCGTAGTGATGAACACCGCTCCGGCGGTGTTTTTCACATCGGGTACGCCGTGCAGCATCCCGGCCCTGCCGTGCGAGCGCACATGTGCGAGCGCACATGTTTCGCGTCCGTCGAGGACAGTTTTTCACTCACAATTGGAGAAAACATGAATCGAGCTAACCTGAACACGCTCTCCATCGGTATCATCATGACCATGGCCCTGTTGGCGGCACCCTTCGGGATGCACGCTCAGAGTGGGGATGCGAAATCCGGGAACACCGTTCAAGTCGGCACCTATGATGTCGAAGCCGTTTTCCAGCAGCATCCTGCGAACGAGGAATTGAACAAGGCGTCGCAGAGCGCACAGGCGCAGATGCAGGCGGCACAGCAGGAAGGCAACCAGCAGAAGATGCAGCAGCTTCAGCAGGAGTTCGAGCAGTCCCGCGGCAAGGTCGTCGAATCCTTCTACCAGGATGTAAACGCAGCCATGCCGGTAGCGGCGAAGGCGGCGGATGTCAAGCTTGTGGTTGCGGAAGTCTCGTATGCCGCGGACGGCGTGGAGACGAAGGACATCACGTCGCAGTTGATCGCGGCACTCGACGCGCCGAAGGACGACGCAGCGGCGGATGCGGCGGGAAAAGATCAGGCCTCTCTCGAGGTCGGCACCTACGATCTGGAAGCGGTGTTTCGCCAGCATCCTGCGAACGAGGAGCTGAGCAAGGCATCACAGGCCGCGCAGGCGCAGATGCAGGCGGCGCAGCAGGAAGGTGATCAGCAGAAGATGCAGCAGGTTCAGCAGGAGTTCGAGCAGACCCGGGGGAAAGTGGTCGAGAACTTCTACAAGGACATCAACAAAAAGCTTCCATCCGTCGCAGCGGCCGCCGACATCCGTGTCGTCGCCGTCGAGGTATCCTATGCCGCGAAGGACGTGAAAACCAGGGATATTACCTCCGCGCTGATCGAGGGATTGTAAGCCGATCCGTCGCCATCGAGCAGCGGACGGTCCCCTACCGTCGCTTTTTCCTGACTACAGCATATCCGGCGTTCCATGCAGGGGATGAAACATCCCCTGCATGGAACGCCTTTTCAATGCAGCAGCATGCGTCGCAGCAGTCGGGCGTCTTCCGTTTCCAGCCGGCAGAAATGCAGTCCCGACGGGAGTCCCGCGTCATCGAAGCGGAGCGCATGCGCAACCACACAGCGCGGTCCGAGTTTCCGGTCTCTCGTGCATGCATCCTGTGCGGGCGCTCCCGGAGCTTTCGAAGAATTCAGGAAGCATTCCATGGCGTCATGCGCTGTCTCCGGTGCATGGCAGCGAGAGGGATACGGATAATATTATCGTATTGCGCGTAACTTTTATGCCTTCCATTTGTTCTAGGGGCAGGCAAAAGGAAGGTCTGGATGCGATACCTGAATGTTTTTCTCAGCAGTTTCGAGATTTGGAGGTGTCACCGCTCGTTGGGGATTCCATGCGTGGTCCTATTCTGCCTCTTGCACGTCCCCGGCTCGCTTCATGGACAACACTCCGGTTTTACGGAATCGAATCTTCCCATCGTGCATGTAAGGACGAATGGAAAGGAAATTCCCGACGAGCCGAAGGTACGGGTGGAGATGGGGATCATCAGTAATCCCCACGGACGCAACCACGTGGATGATCCGTGCACGGAATTCGATGGTTCCATCGATATCGAGCTCAGGGGAAACACCTCGCTCTCTTTCGATCAGAAACAGTATCTGCTCGAGACGCTCGACGAGGAAGGCGACGAAGACAATGTATCCCTTCTCGGACTGCCGAAGGAGCATGACTGGATCCTCTTCGCACCCTATGTGGACAAGTCCCTCATGCGAGATGTACTTGCCTACCACACGGCCCGATCGATGGGGTGGTACGCCAGCAGATGCCGCTATTGCGAGCTTGTGCTTGACGGGGAGTATCAGGGCGTATATGTATTGCTCGAACAGATCAAACGCGATGACGACCGCGTCGACATCGCCAGGCTCGAAAAGGAGACGACGGACGGAGACCCTCTGACGGGAGGATATATCGTTGCCATCGATCATAACGGGAAGGCGAACGACCTCGGGTTCCCGGGAGCAGAGGACTCGCTCGGATACTTCGTGTACTGGCATATTTACCCGAAGTCCAAGAACATCAATATCAATCAGCGCTGGTACATGCAGGATTTGATCAAGGAATTTGAAGCGGTGATGCGCTCGGAGGACTTTGCGGATCCAGAGCAGGGCTATCCGCACTACCTGAACGTGGATTCCTTTGTGGACTATCTCATCGTCAACGAGTGGACAAACAATGTGGACGGTTTTGTGGCAAGTCAATACCTCCACAAAAACCGCGACAGCATCGATGGAAAACTCGTCGCAGGACCGATCTGGGATTTCAATCTTTCTTTCGGCAATGCGGATTATAATGACGCGGAGCGCACATCAGGGTGGCGCTCGCACTATGGACGCATACCCTTCTGGTGGCGGCGTCTGCTCGAGGACAGCGTATTCGTGGACCGGGTCGAGCAGCGGTGGGTGGAGTTGCGCGGTGGGGTGCTATCCGATCAAGCGGTTTCAATGGTGATTGATTCGCTTGTCGTGCTGCTCAACAACCCCCAGCAGCGGCACTTCGAAAAATGGGAGCTGTTGGGAATAAAAATATGGCCGAACTTTTTTGTAGGACAAACCTGGCACGAAGAAGTGTCCTATCTCCGGGAGTGGATTCAGGACCGTTCCGCATGGATGGATGACAACATCGCTTCCATCGCATGGTCCGGAACATCGGGCGGCACGGGCACGGGTGTGGGGGAAGTGCTTCCGGACAGGGTCCGGCTCGACCTGTATCCCATGCCTGTGCGAGACGAGGTCAATGTCTCCTTCGGTCCTTCGGTGAACAGGCAGGGTGCTGTACTCCTTCATGACATGCTCGGCCGTGAAGTGTTCCGGCAGGAAGTTGCCGCCGGTACCCGCGGCGAACAGAGCATCACCCTGTCCCTCGGCCATCTTCCCCGCGGGAAGTACTTCCTCACCTTGACGGAGGGGGTGACGGTCATTGCGCGTAGCACCGTTGTCCTTGAGGAGTAGCATGGGAAGAACCTTGACTTTTCGACCGTCCATCTCAAGAAAAATGATAGTGCTTCTGTCCGGTACTGCCGCGATCGTGGCCGTCCTGCTGCTGCCGGTGCATGTCACCGGTTCGATCGACGCACCGGGCAAGGTGATCGCCGCACGCGAATGGGTACTGCTGCAGCAGCCGAACGGGACAATACTCTCGCTGCTGCGCAGTAACCTGGCCGGTACCGTGAGCCGGGTCGATGTCATGTATCCGGAACGAGGGGAACTGACCTCCACTGTACTGACAGGATGTCCGCCGGCGCAGAGTATCGCCTGTGGAGATACGGTAGCCCGTACCGTTTCTACTTCCATGGCCACCACAATGGCCACGCTGCGAGGCGCCCTCGCGGTTGCCGAAGCCGCTGTGTCGGCCGCACGCAGCGGACAAAAACCCGCTGTGGTGCGGGAGGCCGCTGCACAGTTGGAAGCGGCACGGAGCGCGGCGGATACGCAGCAGCGCCTCATGCATCGCCGGAAGGAGTTGCACAGAACGGGAGTCATGAGCGACGAGGAATTTGAACAATATCGAGGTCAGCTCGAACTGGTCACTATCCATACCGCCATCGCAGAAGCCCACCTGGAGGCCGTTTCCACCGGCGAACGCGAGGAGGAGATCAGTCTGCTCCGCAGTGAAATCGATGCGATTCGCGGACAGCTGAATGCGGTGGAACAGCGTATCGCCCTGTCATGCCACATATCCCCGATCCATGGTATCACGATGGAAGCGCACGGGGTCGATACGCTGTTCGTCGTGGCCGATACCGTGCAGTGCCTGGTCCTCATACCCGTGCCCCTCGAAAAACTGGCCCTGCTGCGCAACGGCAGCCGGTTGCTTCTCCGGCAGGACGAAACGAGCGCCACGGGGGAAGGGGAAATCCTTGCCATCTCGGGTGATGCTCATTATCACAATGGTGAGGCCTGGACCGTTGTCAAAGCGCGGGTGACGGGATGTGATCGTGCCATTCCGCCGGGACGATTTGTGCGTTGTCGTATCGACACAGAATCTGTGCCACTGCGGATTTTTGTATATCGATTTCTTCAATCACTGCTCTCGTAGTCATGGCGTATCCGAAGCTCGAATACAAGTATCTCTTTCCAGCCGAAGCATGCGCGATGCTCCGTTCCCGTATAAAGGAAATGTGTGATGTGGATTCCTTCGCGGCACGGGAAGCGGATGAGCAGTACACGATTCGGTCGGTGTATTTCGATACGAAGCGCTTGGATGCGTACGAGCAGAAGCGGGAAGGGGAGCGTGTACGGCGGAAGTTCCGCATCCGCACCTACAATGCGCAGCAGGCGGACAGTATCGCCTATCTGGAGATCAAGAGCAAACAGGGTGCGTTCCTGACCAAGCACAGGGCGCCGGTGCCGTACGATGCTCTCTCGCAGGTGTTCACCGGGAGGGGAATGGAAGATCACGCAGACACCCTGTTCTGCGATGGAGCCGGGGCGGACGCTGCGAGCCGGTGGATGTATCATTATATGCGGATGCAACTGCAGCCTGTCGTGCTCATCACCTATGAGCGCGAACCTTTCATCGGTCGCTACGAGGGAGACCTGAGAGTGACGTTGGACAAGCACATCCGTGCGAGCATGTTCCCGGCGCTGACGGACATCTATACCGAAGAAGGGCTGCGGCCGACCCTCTGTAATTTCGCTATCCTGGAGGTGAAATTCACCCGTGGCGTTCCACGATGGCTCCGTCGCGTGATACACGATTTCGGCCTCAACCGCATGGCACTTTCGAAATACACGATCTGCATCGATTCCCTTTATCCAGAGGTGGGACCTTCAGCGAACAGCCGGATGTCTTTCAAGTGCGATCCCAACCTCTTGCGTCCATCGTCCTCATTCATCTGCGTTCCCTGAAACGGTATGCCATCGGAATTCCAACACTTATTTCTTGAGACTTCGCTACGCGACATCCTGGTGAATTTCACGATCGCAGCGCTCTGCGGCTTGCTGATCGCCTTCGTGTATCGGAAAACATACAGCGGTCCCGGATATGCCGCGTCGTATGTCAACGCCATTATCCTGCTCACGGTCATCACGGCGATGGTGATCATGATCATAGGCAATAACCTGGCGCGCGCCTTTGGTCTCGTGGGAGCGATGTCCATCATTCGTTTTCGAACCGCTGTCAAGGAGACGTTAGATATCGTTTTCATTTTTTTTGCGCTTGCTGCCGGACTCGCCGCAGGCGCTGGTGCACGGATGATCGCGGTCGTCGGAACAGTGTTTGTCGGTGCCGTCGTGTTCCTGCTCTCCCGCCGCGTTTCGGCGCATGAGGGAAGAAGGGAGTATCTTCTTCAGATCACCGTCGACGGCGAGGCGGCGGGTGCGCAGGTATACGCGACGACACTCGACCGACACTGCAGGCAACTCCGCGTCGTCAATATTCGGAGCGCTGGGCAAGGAGATCCCCTCGAACTGTCCTACTACATCCGATTGAAAACCCCCGGCCGCAACCACGAACTGGTCCGCGAGCTCAAATGCATTCCAGGAATCGACAGGGTCAACCTTTACTACGACGATGAGCAGTTCTGATCGTGCGGAACTCCAGTAGTGAATTCCAGCGCAGGGAAGGGAAGCTTGACGAACGTCAAGGCCTTCAGAACTATACCAACTGCTCCCGAAACAGCGCCTCCTGCACCAGGACCAGCGCCGACCCCATGGCGTTGGCGGCCATGTCTCCCCATGAAAATCCGTAGCCCTCGTGAATGCCATCCATGATTTCGACCGGGGTCTGCAGAACCAGTCCCAGCGTCGCCCCGTAGAGAAGCGACTCATCCCTGCTGAATCCCGACTCCCGAAGGAGATGGTAGCCGATGTAGCTGTAGACGTAGGCGCCGAACATGTGCCCCAATTTATCAACCTGCAGGTAGGCCCTGTTATCGTTGTAGAAATGGAAAGGAACAAGCGCTCTGTCCTTGTACCACGTCTGGCTCAGCACAAACAATGAAGCGGCATAGTATGCGGATGTCAGTCCGAGTGCGGTGTACATGCTGATGGATGCCTGATCCGTCGTATCCGCTGTTGCCGTGGGAACTGTCTCCGCGAAACGCTCCCTCACAGCGAAACGCTCCACCACCGCTGCGTTCTCCTTCAATGCTGTGCGATCCTGCGCATCGAGATGTCCCGGCTGCGCAACCAGCATGCAGAAGAGCGCGACGGCCGGCAGGTGCTTTCCGGCACATGAAAGAGCGCGGTGTCGGACCCGCGTTTCTCCACGCAGCTGTGTCCGCTGCGACTTGTGCGTCACTCTGGTCGCTCCTGCAACGGTGCTGTCGGAGCGGTGCGATGGAATACGATGGCCAGCAGTACCACGACGATAAGGAACACCCCGAGATATCCGACGATGCCGATGTTCCGCAGTCCCATGTCCCCGGTCACAACACCACTCAGTCCTGCGAGCGCGAGCACGCCGCTTGTAATCATGCCATAGCGGACAGACCTGGCGAGCCGGCTGCCACTGAACACAGGCGCAGTGAAGAGCATTGCGAGAGCGAAAAACACATCCCAGGCAAGAATGTCGAGCGCGTACGCGACTGACGGCCATTTGAAGGAGACGAACAGTGGCAGGGAGGACAGGCCGACAAACTCGGGCTGGCGGCTCAGGGTAAGGATGATGAAATGCAGCGACGAGGTCACGACAGCGAGCATCGCCATGAAGGCGACCCCGGTCAGACTGTACGCTTTAACGCGGACGGGCGCCCAGGCATGCACCGCCACCATGAGCGCGACCATCGCCGGCATCATCGTGAGGATGAGTATCTCGAGAATCGTGAACATCGGGTCGCCGATCGGTTGATCGGGGGAATCGAGCGACACGAATCCCACAATAAGTGTGATCGCGTACGCGATAAGGAGGGTCGCGAGGACAATGGCCGCAGCAATGCCGAAGCGCCGCGCTGTTTGCGTGAATTCAGTGGTCATCTGGCGAATGTATTGTACCGGCACGCTTCCATAACCTGCGCGGGATGGGGAGGAGAGATACGCGAGGCGATGGGGTCGCCCCTGAGAATATCACGAGATTATACAGGAATAATCGGTGAGATTCAAACGTCCGATTGCGCGCTCTTCGCCCTCGGCGAGGGAGGGACCATTCTCCGCAGCGCTGCCGTCGGCACGAAGACGAAGCGCATGATGCTGCTTGCAAAAAGCAGGTGTAAATTCCGGAATACTGCAAAAATCAGCTGCAAAACAGCAGATTCTGCTGAGAACAGCTGCGGGGATGCCTCCGCAAGCTTCCCGGCGTACAAAGGGGTCGGCTTCGACTCCCCGTGCCTTTAATATGCACGAAAATTGCGTTTATATTAACGGCAGCCTTGAATAAGACCTGAATTATGACCTATCGCATTTTTTCAAACAGCATCATGCCGCTCGACTGAAACCGTCGCTCCCTGTCAATGCAGCAGCAGCATGCGTCGCAGCAGTTGCGCATCTTCCGTCTCCAGCCGGTAGAAATACAGTCCCGACGGGAGTCCCGCGGCATCGAAGCGCAGCGTATGCGCTCCCGCCTCCCGCCTGCTTCCATCCGCCGGGCGCGCGATTTCCCGGCCGAGCGCATCGGTGACGACGAGGGTTGCGCGCATCGGGCGCGGGAGATCGAAGCGGATGGTGGTGGAGGGATTGATATGCGTCATGATCCTTCGCCTCATTGACATACTTGTTTCCTGCGACCAGGTAGGCATCCTCGGACAGTTCGATCGCGTGCAGCAGCCGGCTGTTGTATTCTCCTTCCAGCACCTGCGTCCACTCCACCATCCCCGTCGCATCCGTCTTGAGGATAAAGCCCCTTTCATCCGCAGGACCATTCCCCGCGGTTTTCCCGGCGAGCAGGTACCCCCCGTCCTTCGTCTGCAGCACGCTGAAGGCGCGGTCCTGTCCCGCACCGCCGTAGGTGCGTGTCCACAGCGTATCGCCGGCGGCGTCGGTTTTCACCAGGTAGACATCGCCGTCCTCATCGCCGAAGGACTGCGTGTCGCCAGCGAGTATATATCCGCCGTCCGCGGTCTGCTGCACCGTGCCTCCCCAGTCGGAAGCGGCGCCCCCGTACGTCCTTGACCAGAGCGAGTCGCCATGCACGTCCACTTTCAGCAGGTAGAAATCGAGTGCGCCCATGCCGAAGGACAGTGTATGTGCAAGGATGACATAGCCGCCGTCCGCGGTCGCCGCCATCGCATGCGGATACTCCGTCTGCGGTCCCCCGTAGGATTTCGTCCACAGCGTCTCACCCTGCTCATCGATCTTGACGAGGAGAATGTCATAATTGCCGCTGACCGAGTTCGAGGCCAGGGCGAGGACATATCCGCCGTCCGATCCCGGCTGCATCGCGATACCCGAATCCCACATGTCGCCACCGTAGGCCTTCGTCCACAGCACCTCTCCCATAGCGTCCGTTCGTACCACCCATGCATCGGTGGTGTCGTTGCTGACGGACCGCGTGGTCCCGAGCACGAGAAACCCCTTGTCCGCGGTCTCCAGGACCCGGGTGCCGGTGTCATAGCGGTCGCCCCCGTAGTTGCGTTCGAACGTGTTCTGCGCTTCGGCATGCGAAGCGAATCCAAGCTGAAGCGCAAGCAGGCAGATACATGGCAGCAGTCGTTTCATGACAAGTCTCCTCTTCGTAAACAATTGAATCGCCGGCACGCAAGCGATAGAGCGCGCGTGCGCTGCGAGAGAGTCCGTACGTGAATATTTTCCCAAATATCTCGATGAACTATCAGAGATGCAAGTGGGTCGTAACACATGCGAGGCCGGAACGCATACCCGCCCTCCCTTTTTTTGTGGATTTTTTCCCCCGAAAAGTGCCGACGGCCTTGCATCTATTCCGACAGATTCAGATATTCCTCACCATAACTACATCAAGTGGCGCCATCGCCTGGCGGAGAAAGTGGTGAGAAGCACAGCACCCTGTATTTTGACGGATCAATGCGTGTACCGACTGTCGCGGCGTTCGG
>JAVVFP010000581.1:0-2271 GCA_032250495.1 Bacteroidota bacterium
TTCATCCGTGTTCTGCATTCATCCGTGTTCTGCCTTCATCCGCGTTCTACCGACGAATCGTACTGATAAACTCGTCCACTTCGGGTATCCCGCCCTGGAAGACCAGGTAGCCGTTGTAGGGTTCGCGGGTGGTGATTTCGCCGTTGATGGGAGTGAGCATGATGTCTTTCACCACCTCGAGGTCGTCGCTCTGTGCGAGGGCCCAGCCGAGTTTGATATAGGCGACTTCCGGCAGCATGTTCTGCAGGGGCACGACGCCGAGTCCCATCATCTCGCGTCCTGTTTCGTAGACGTACATCTGGGCGTAGCCCCAGAGGGTCTGCACGGTCATGTACACGGCCACGCCGGCTTCCTGCGCGCGTTTGAGCGCGGGATACAGCGGTTTGTTCACATGTCCGAGGCCCGTACCGGCGATGATGATGCCCTTGTAGCCACGTTCGACCATCATGTCCATCATATCCGGCTGCATATTCGGATAGTAGTACAGGATGCCGATTTTTTCCTCGAACACGGCCTTGACGTCCACGTTGCGATCGCTGCGGCGGGGATTGTAGTCGTCCCGCAGGTAAGAGAACTTCTCGCGATCCACCATGGCGAGGGGGATGTCGGAGAGCGTGCGGAAGGTGGAGCGATAGGAGGAGTGCATTTTGCGAACGCGCGTGCCGCGATGCAGGAGGCCGTATTCGTCCGACGTCGGACCGAACATGCAGACCATCACCTCGGCGATGTCGCAATCCGCCGCCGTTCTGACGCTGTGGATCAGGTTGAGGGCGGCGTCGGAGGAGGGACGGTCGCTCGAGCGCTGCGAGCCGACCATGACGATGGGGACGGGGGAGTTCTGCACCATGAAGGACAGCGCCGCGGCGGTGTGATGCATGGTGTCGGTGCCGTGACCGACGACGATGCCGCGCACGCCTTTTTCGATTTCCTCGCCGATGCGCGTGGCGAGCGTCATGTATTCCTGCGGTCCCATGTTCTCGGAGAAGACGCCGAAGAGCTTCTCGGTTTCGAGGTTGCAGATGTCCGCGAGTTCGGGCACCGATCCGTAGAGTTCGCCCGGGGTGAAGGCGGGGATCACCGCGCCGGTGCGATAGTCGAGACGGCTGGCGATGGTACCGCCGGTGCCCAGCAGCACGACGCGCGATTTTTTCGGATCGTAGGGGAAGGCCTTTTCGGGAATCTTGTAATGCGCCTCCTTGTAGCCGAGTTCTTCCGCGCTGCGAATGCGATGCGCGCGGATGCCGACGTTGTAGCCGGTGATCATCTTGATGACGACGTGGTCGCCGTCCGCTGTTTCCGAACGCGGAAGCACGATGCCTTCGAATACATCCTCGTCGGTCACGATGCGGGCATCGCTCCAGACGCGTATGCCGTAGGCTTTCAGCGCTTCGAGCGCGGTACCGCTGTACCCTTTGTAGGTTTCTGCATCACTCATGCCTGCACCTCCTTCGCGAAATGCGCCGTGACTTCCTCGGCCACGTCGGCACCGGGGATGCGGCCGCGTACTTCATCCATGACCTTGTCCAGTGTGAGATTGGGGATGTTTTTTTCGTCGTGCAGCGTGCTGTAGCGCACCTGCTGTTTCGCCTTTTCGATGAAGGAGGAAAGCTCCCTGCGTTCCAGCCGCGGGGGAATGGCTTCTTCGTGGAAGGCCCCGAGGGCGACCAGGCGCAGGTACTGCAGCACGCCGTCGCGCGTGATGCGGCCGTCCCTGACCGCCTGCATGATGCTGCGGATCTGATCGAGGTCGAGTTCTTCGTAGGTGAAGCCCTCGCGGAGCAGGCGCCGCGGATGGCGCCAGAGTGCGACAGCGGCCTCCATCGCGGAAAAACCCATCTCGTTGACCGCGACGTCGAAGAGCGGCGCGAGTGGTGAGATGGCCAGGCCGTCTACGGCGTCCGCGGGCACGCCGGCCTTGTTGAACTCCCGCAGGCGGTCCCAGTACTGCACGGGCATGCGTGCGCGCAGGCGCTCGATGCGTTCTTCGTCGACGCGAATGGGAGGGAGATCGGTGTCGGGATACATGCGCTGGGGACCGGGCAGAATGCGCTCGAAGCCTGTCGTGCCGTCTCTGAGTGCCTGGCGGGTTTCGGACGGAATGCCGACGGTTACTTCCCTGGCGCGAATGGCGATTTCCTTCACGGCGGTATCGACGTCTTCCGGACTGCCCCAGACGATGACGATGGTATCGTCCTTCGTGCATTCGAGCAGGCGCTTGGCTTCCTTCCACTCCGCGCCCGAGAGCGTCTCGCTCATGCTGTCGCTGTGGAT
>JAVVFP010000582.1:0-2268 GCA_032250495.1 Bacteroidota bacterium
GGCCGGCTTCTCATCACCGAAAGCGATAACCGCCTTCCGTCGCGTGACGGAAGTCATGCGGGACGGGGGAACACCTTTCATCGCCCAGCTCGCACATGCGGGCAGGCAGACGCGCGTAGAAGTGATCGGCTGCCGACCGCTATCAACAACGAGAAAGCGCTCCATGTATTTTCGCGCACGGCCCCGGAAACTGCGCACTGCCGAAATCACCGCCATCGCCGACCAGTTCGCCATCGCCGCGGCGCATGCGCGCGAGGCGGGCTTCGACGGCGTACAGCTGCACGCGGCGCACGGCTACCTGCTGCATCAGTTCATCCTGCCCGAAGTCAACCGTCTCCGCGGCCGCTACGGCATCGATCCGTCCACGGGAACAGGCACGCTGCTGCTCGAACAGGTCATCGACCGTGTGCGACAGACCTGTGGACGGGAATACCCCGTACTCGTCAAGATCAGTGCGGAAACCGATGCGCAACCGCCGTTCTTCCCGGAGCGTTTCGCCGCGCTCGTCCGCATGCTCGACCGCAAGCGTGTGGCCGCCATCGAGGTCAGTTACGGAAGCATGGACTACGCGCTCAACATTTTCCGCGGCGGCACTCCCTTCTCCCTCGCCCTGCGGCACAACCCGCTCTTTCAGACGCGCTCGCGGCTGAAGCGTACGATTCTGACCACGTTTTTCAATACCAGGATGCTGCCCGTGTTCCGGCCGTTCGAGCCGATGTACAACCTCGCGTACGCGGCGCATGCGAAGACCCTGACCGACATTCCCGTCATCACCGTCGGGGGCGTCCGTACGCGCGCTGACATGGAGGCCGCGATCGCCCGTGGTGCGGCGGACTGCGTCGCGATGTCGCGGCCCTTCCTGCGCGAACCGGATTTCGCCCTGCGGTTGCGGGACGGGACCGCGTCCTCGGCCTGCAGCAACTGCAACCACTGCGTCCTCATGGTGGACGCGGGACTGCCCACACGATGTTATCAACGCACCATTCATTCCCCGGAGGGACACATATCATGAAACCGTCATCCACCCTTCGCGAACGCACCGCGTTCTCCGATGAGGTCGCACGCCTCGTCAGCTACGACCTGTACTACCTGTCCATCGGCAGCGAACTCGGCGATCCGCTTCTCGTCGACGAGCACTATGCCGTCAATCTCGCGACCAACAACTACCTCGGCCTCTCCAACGATTCGCGCATCAAAGGCGCATACATCGAGGCCATCGAAAAATACGGCATCAGCATGTGCGCGACGCCCGTCGCCGGCGGCTACACCGACCAGTTCGAAGCGGCGGCCGGCGTCCTGGCGCCGTTTATCGGTGTCGACGAACTGCTCATCTACCCGTCCTGTTACCAGG
Source organism: Bacteroidota bacterium (assembly GCA_032250495.1). Lineage (GTDB taxonomy): Bacteria > Bacteroidota > Ignavibacteria > SZUA-365 > SZUA-365 > BM516. The sequence goes on from JAVVFP010000582.1 coordinate 1,352, forward strand.
CGAACAACGGCCTGTTCTCCGCCATCGCCGTGAAGGACGATCTCATTCTCTTCGACCGCTGCGCACATTCCTCGCTGATACAGGGCGCACTGGCCGTCGGCTGCAAGGCCCTGCCGTTCAAGCACAATGACATGAACGCACTGGAATATCTCCTGCAGAAGAAGACGGGATACGCGCATGTCTTCGTTGTCAGCGAATCGGTGTTTTCCACCGAGGGCAGCATCGCTCCTTTCGCGGACATCCACCGCCTCTGCATGCAGTACGGTGCGACGCCGGTCATCGACGATTCGCACGGCATCGGCGTGCTCGGCAGCCATGGCGGCGGCATCCTCGATCACTGCGGCATTACCGACTACGAGGGAATATACACGACGTCGATGGGGAAGGCCATGGCGAACAACTGCGGCGTGATCGGCGGCCGCAGCCACCTGATCGATCACCTGCGCTACTTCAGTCCGCACCTGATCTACTCCACCGCCATCGCGCCCTGCGTGCTCGCGGGCATCCGCCGCACGCTGGAAATCCTCGCCATTGAGTATCCCGAACGCATTGCGCGCGTGTACGCGTACCGCGGCCGCATCCGCGAAGCGCTCAACGCTGCCGGTTGGCCCACGGCGAACGGCGCCGCCCCCATCAACTCCGTCGAAGCCGGGAGCGCGGAAGACACCGTCCTGCTTTCGAAGGCGCTGTACGCCCGCGGCATCGTGACCACACCGTTCGTGTACCCCTCGGTGCCGAAAAACGGCGGACGGGTGCGCATGATCGCCGGTGCGAACCTCGGCACGGAGACCATTGACACGGTCTGCCGCGTCATCGGCGAACTGCAGCGAGAAAATCTCAACGTCCCCGCGTACGCGTGAAATGAAGTACTGCGTAATCCATAATCCCCACGCGCGTGACGGCCGCGCCCGTGCGTC
>JAVVFP010000583.1:0-2261 GCA_032250495.1 Bacteroidota bacterium
GTCATTTTTTCCTTGCGCAGTTCCTTGAGTACCTCAACGCCGTTTTTTTTCGGCAGCATCAGGTCGAGGATAATGACATCATAGCTTTCCGTGAGTGCGAGGAAAAGTCCCTGGTCACCGTCCTGCGCGGTGTCCACGGAAAAAAGCTCCTCCTCGAATCCCTTCTGGAGAAACTGTGAGACCTTGAGTTCGTCTTCGACAATGAGTAGTCGCATGGCGGCCGGTGTTGTGTTGCATAAACCGCGAGTAGTTTAATGCAACCGCAGACAACTTGCAAGTCGCCGCGGCGTGACGCCGCAGCGCGCCGCCATGGCGGAAATGGTCAGGAAGGATCCCCCGGTTTGACGGGAATGGAGAAAGAGAAAGTGGAGCCGTTCCCGACGGTGCTTTCCACCCAGATGCGGCCCCGGTGCTTCTCTATGATATCGCGGGCGATCGCGAGGCCGAGTCCCGTGCTGCGTTCGTTTCCCGTGGGCTTCACGCTCGTCGTGCTGAAGGGCTTGAACAGACGTGTTTGTTCTTTTTCCGGGATTCCCGGACCGTGATCGCGCACGGAGAACATGATTTCCCTGTCGTCGAACTGGTAGAATACCTCGATGACGGCGCCCTTGAATGAGAACTTTATGGCATTGTCGAGCAGATTGGACATGACCTGTTCGATGCGCGCGCCGTCGACAACGACGGGAGGAACCTGTTCAGGACGATTCAGGGAGATGTCGACACCCTTCTGATCGGCGAGGAGGCCCTGCCGTTCGAGCACGCTGTCCACCAGCGAGGCGAAATCCGTTTCCTGTACGTTCAGCTCCAGCTTCCCGGTCTCGATCTTGTGCACGTCGAGCAGATCATTGATCATCTGCACCATGTAGGTGCTGCTGGACTGGATGGCGCTGAGTATGGTGCGCTGTTCGGTGCTGAAGTTCTCGCTGTTGTCCTTTATCAGGAAATCGCTGTAGCCCTCGATCAGATACAGCGGATTGCGCAGATCGTGCGCCGCCATGCCGAGGAGCATGTTTTTCTGTTCGTTGAGCCGCTTGAGCTTTTCATTGTTCTTTTCGACCTCCTCCTGCACCGCGCGCAGCTTCTTGTTCGTCAGTTCCAGTTCCCTGTTCTTCTCGACGGCGTTCTCGTAGGTGGAAAGCAGAAGATCGATGATCTGTATGCGCTCTGAGGTCAGGTAATGTTTCTTGTTGGCGAAATATATTTCGATACCCATGCCCGTGCGCATGCGCGTGCGCACGTCCATGTTGATCAGTATATACTTGATGCGCGAGAGCAGCGCTTCCTCGCTGTACGGTTTGTTGAGGAAATTGTCCGCCCCGCTCTCGAGTCCCCTGATGATATCCTGTGGATCGGACAGCGTCGTGAGGAGAATGACCGGGATCTCCTTGAGTTCCTCACTGGTCTTGATCGCCGTACAGAATTCGTAGCCGTCCATTTCCGGCATGAGCACATCGCTGATGACCAGCGTCGGACGCCGCTGCCGCACCGATTCGAGTCCCTCCCGGCCGTTGACCGCGAGCCGCACGGTATACTCCTGCTTCTCGAGAATGTACTTGAGCTTCAGGGCCTGTGTGGGACTGTCCTCTACAACAAGTATTTCTATGCCATTGGTCATTTTGCTTCGTCTTCCTTGCGGTTGCAATCGTGAGCTGTCATTGCTGCCGGGAGTCCTTCGCCCGCTGCGCGACGGCCTGCAGTGCCGTCGCAATTTCCTGCACAGGCAGTATGAAGCGTGCGGCGGCAAGCTTGATCGCTTCACCCGGTATGCCGTGGATCAGCGACGTCTCCTTGTCCTGTGCGATGGTGCAGGCGTCGGCATCGAACAGCCTGCGCATTTCAGCCGCTCCGTCGTTCCCCATTCCCGAAAGCAACACGGCGGCACTGTGGGCGCCGTAGGCGTCATGTACGCTGGAAAACAGCCGGGCGATGGAGGGCTTGAATCCGTTGACGGACTCGTCATCGGACAACAGAATACGATGATCCGGTCCCACAGTCAAGTGCCGGTCGTCCGAAGCGATGTAGACGACACCGGCGCGCGGACGCTCCCCGTCCTCGGCGGTGACGAATTCCAGGGGACACTGGTCCGCGAGCCAGCGTGCGAGTCCCCGTACATAGCCGCGCGCCATGTGCTGGACGACGAGCACGGGAACGGGAAAATCCGCGGGCAGCGTCTGAAAAATACTCTGCAGGGCCTTGGTTCCGCCCGCAGAAGCGCCGATAGCCACGATATCGATACTGCACGGCTGCGCGTCCGCTTCCGC
>JAVVFP010000584.1:0-2261 GCA_032250495.1 Bacteroidota bacterium
CGCTGGCTGAGCGCGTCGAATTCGCGGATGGACTCAATTTCGTCACCGAAGAATTCTATGCGCACCGGATTGTCGAAACCGACGGGAAAGATGTCGATGATGCCGCCGCGCAGGGCGTACTCGCCGGTGGAGGAAACGAATTCCGTTTGCTCGAAGCCTCCGAACGCCACGCGCTTGATCAGCTCCAGCTGCGGAAAGCTGTCCCCGCGGGAGAGGTGCACCGACTGTTCGCGGATGTCCCGCACGGAGGGATATTCCTGCGCCACCGTGTGTATGTCGGTCACCACCAGTCGCAGGGGCTGCTCGGTCAGCGCGCGCAGCGCATCGGCGTTCTCGGCGAACGTGGAGGAGATGTTGCGGATGTTTTTCTGCATGCGCGAGTAGCGTTCACCGATGAAGAGCACGGACTCCTCGCCGAGCAGCAGGCTGCAGTCATTCCACACCTCCTGTGCCGCGTTCGCATCGGGGGCGACGACGATCAGCTGCCGTCCGCTGCGCGTGAACAGTTCTGCGAGGAGAATGCCCTTGAGCGAACCGTGTACCCCGCGCAGTTGCAGGCATGCACCCTGCACGGGCAGTGCGTCCGCTATTTCATCGAATACCCCTGCGGAGCGCAGCGTGTCGAGAAAGGCGATATCCGGAATGACATCCGCGTTTTTATGCGTGTCGGCGCTCACGGGGAGGATGCATCCTTGTCCGCCCGTGCGATTTCCGCACAGAGCTTGAGCAGGAAGGCATAGTCATAGATCCCGGTGTGATGGCCGTCCCCCCAGATCAGCTGTACGGCGTAGTGGCCCTGCTGCCGCACGTCGGTCAGCGTGAGCGCGTCCGCCGTGTACAGCGGGATGTAGAAATCGCCCTGCTCCTTCTGGTCGGCCTGGCAGGTGGCGCAGGGACAGCGTTTGCGAAGCAGTACCAGCGGATAGCGACAGACGAATCCGTCGGACCAGGTGATTTCCAATCCCTTGCGGTCCTCGGTCAGACGGATGCGGTACGGAGTGAGATGAGACATGCGCGTATATGTTGCGACTGTTGAAGGTGAAGGAAAAAGACCGGACGGCAGGGGTCCGGAACCCGCAGCACGTTGCCTTTGATGCGCCGGCGGTCTATTTTTACATGTTACACATTTTTCTACAAAACTGTGGCCATCCATGCAATTTTATGAAAAATTAGACGCCGTCACCGTGAAAAACAACAGCCTGGTCTGTGTCGGACTCGACACCGATCCCGCGAAAATTCCCGCGCATCTGCGCGGGGAAGCGGACGGCGTCATCGCCTTCAATCGGGCGATCATCGAGGCCACGGCGGACCTGGTGCAGAGCTACAAGCTGAACCTCGCGTTCTACGAGGCGCTCGGACGCGAGGGCTACGAGATCGTGCGCAGGACGCTCGCTGCCATTCCCGAAGAGGTGGTCGTCATCGGCGACGCCAAGCGCGGAGATATTGGCAACACTTCCCTCATGTATGCGAAGGCCATGTTCGAGGATTTCGGTTTCGACGCCACGACAGTCGCCCCGTACATGGGATACGATTCCGTGGAACCGTTTCTGCGCCACGGGGAGAAGGGCGTCTTCGTGCTTGCGCTCACCTCGAACAAAGGTTCGCGCGATTTCCAGTACCTCGAAGTGGACGGTGCGCCGCTGTACACGCATGTGGTGCGTACGGTGAAGTCGTGGAACACGAACGGTAACATCGGTTTCGTGGTCGGCGCCACGCATCCCTCGGAGCTCGCCGACATCCGCGCCATGGCAGGTGATCTGCCTCTGCTGATTCCCGGACTGGGCGCGCAGGGCGGAGATGTCGCACAGTCCGTGCGCGCAGGCTGCACCACCGCGGGAACGCGCGCCGTATTCAATTCCAGTCGTGGCATCATCTACGCGGGTGACGGACCGGATTTCGCCGACATCGCGCGCAGTGCGGCGCGGGATCTCCGCGCGCAGATCAACCAATTCCGTCAGCGCGTATGAAAACCGCCTTTCTCGACATCATCTCCGGCATCAGTGGCGACATGACGCTGGGCGCTTTCGTGAGCGCCGGTGTGCCCTTCGATGCGCTGGAAGCAGAACTGCGGAAACTGCCCCTTTCCGGCTACACGATCTCGCAGCGCATGCTGATGCGCAGCATGGTGGCGACGGTGAAAATCGACGTCGTCACGGATGGCGGCGCGCATGAGCATCATCACAGGGGCTTGCGCGAGATCGAGGAGATCATCAAGGTCGACCAGGCCGACGAGCAGGTCGTGCACGACGAGCTCAGCGAGT
>JAVVFP010000029.1:0-13149 GCA_032250495.1 Bacteroidota bacterium
CCGTTATTCTTTCTTCCGTCCGTCCAGAACGGAATCACCTGGTCGTCGGTGATCAGCACCTGCGTGTATTTCCCGATGCCGAAATTGAGATAGGCATTCGTGGTCATCAGCATGTTCATCGGCACCGAGGCGACGGCCTCGTTCGGTGTGAAGCGCAGTCCCCCGTCGCGCGATACCGCCACGTAATAGCGGGCATGTTCATTGCTTTCGTCCTCCCGCCTGTCATACCACGTCATGGCGATGGTGCCGGCCGCGTTGACGGCGATGGAGGAATAGAACTGGTCGCGTTCCACTCCCTGCGTATCGTCGTTGACTATGCGGGGTTCCGCCCAGGTCGCACCGTAGTCCGTACTGCGCGCCAGGTAAATGTCCGTGCCGTTGCCCAGCACTTCATGCACCCCTTTCCCCGTCCAGGTGACGTAGACCTCGGAGGCGTGCGGACCGCGTCCCGTGGCCACGTGTGGACAGGGATACAGGCGGTCCTGCGTGATGCCGCGGATCTCCCCGAACTGGTCTGCGCGGCTGTACTTGGGAACGATCACCGGCGAAACCACGGCGGGCGGGGAGAAGCTGCGGCCGCCGTCGGTGGAGCGCGCATGCCAGATGAAATAATCTTTCTCGTCGAAGGAGCCGAAGCAGGTGACATGCACGCCGCCCATGTCATCGACGTCGATGCTGGCGAACTGCGCGAAGGCGGCGGTGTCAGGGGAGACGGTGATCTCTTCCTTTTCGAACTTGTCCTTGTCCGCGTCCTTGCGCAGCACGTTGATGAAGAGGCCGTGCGCCGCCGAGCGGAGAAAGGCGACGTACACGTTGCCGCGGTACGGAGAATTGCTGCGGTCCACCGCCACCCACTGCTTGTCGACGACGCGGCCGGGCTGGTCCTGCGGATGCATGTTTGCGCTGGTGATGCGCGTGTTCTCGGTCTGCGTCCAGGTCCAGCCCCCGTCGGTGGACGTGATCCAACACAGCTCTGATATGAGCGCGCTGAAATCCGCGGTGACATAGAAATTGAGCCAGGTGAAATGGGCCGTGCCTTCGGCGTCAAAGGCGAGCACCGGGTCGCCGCCGCCGACCAGGATGCCGTCCTTTTCCGTCGGGTCGGTCAGGAAGGCCGATTCCGACCAGCTGGCGCCGCCGTCGGTGGTGGAGTACAGCGGACAGGAGAGACCCCCGAGCTGTCCCTGCACGATGACGCTGCGTATGGGCGAGACGATGAAATTGTCCGGGTCGGTGGGATTGACGGCGGCGTGAATTTCCGATTCGATGAAAAGACCGTCAGACACCGGGTAATCCAGCCAGCCGGCGCCGCGTGGGAGCGTCCGCTCCGCGCGCTGCTTCAGCATCGCCTCCGCTTTCGCCCTGATGTCCGCATCCATGCTGATGCGCTGATGCTTTTCAAGTATCTGCCGATATGCCTCCGTCCCTGCTTCCTGCTGCTGTGCGTATGCGGTGCAGGACAGGAAGGCGATCGCCATCGATAGAAAAACGATTCGCATTTCATCCCTCCGGAAATTCTGGTACATGAACGTTGCCGGGCGCGGGGTCGCCCGGCTCAATAATGTACTGATCCCTCCGGAATCCTTCCACACATTCGTGCTTTCATGGGGCATTTTTTTTCCATGGAATCGCGGGTCCATTCCCTTACGTCTCTTTCCTCCATGCCGTATATTGAAGGCATAGAGCTCACTTATCTCTCACAATATCCCTGGAATGCTTATGCGATCTGTCGTACCAATTCTCGCACTGCTCATGCTGTTTGTGCTCGCAGGCAGCAGCGTCGCCAAGGAGGTGGAACGTCCCTCCTCCCGCGCGGCGGTCAAGGACGCTGACATCGTCCCCGGTCTCGTTTTCATCAAGCTGAAGCAGCAGCACAACCTGCCGCCGGGCGCCACCCGTTTCGGAATCAGCGGCGTCGATCGCATTCTCCAGCGCGTGGGTGCCCGCAGCGTCGAAGCGCTGCATCCGACGCTCTCCCTGCGCAAGGGTTATGCGAGCGCCGAGGAGGCGTCTCTCGCCCGCATCATGCTCGTGCGCTACGATTCCGAGGCATCGCCCCAGGCCCTGGCGACCGAACTCGCCCGCGATCCCGCCGTGGAATACGCCGAACCCTACTATCACTTCCGGCCCCTCAACACGCCCGATGACCCGCGCTTTTCCTCGCAGTGGGCGCTGGCCACGCTGAAAATGGAGGAGGCCTGGGACATCACCACGGGCGACTCCACCGTCGTGATCGGTTACATCGACAGTGGTATTAACTACAATCACGAGGACCTGCAGGGCAGCCTGTACATCAATCCCGGCGAATGGGGCACGAGCGGGGAACTGAAGGACAACGGCGTCGATGATGACGGCAACGGTTACGTCGACGACTGGCGCGGCTGGGATTTCATCGGCAACGGCACGACGCAGTCACCGGCACCGGACAACGATCCGATGGATTTCGACGGACATGGTACCAGCGGCGCGGCCATCGCCGCGGCGCGCACGAACAACGGCAAGGGTATCGCCGGCGTCGGCTACAACACAAAGATCCTTGCGCTCAAGGCACAGGATGACGCGAACACCACGGGCATCGCCGGGTACAACGCAATCCGTTACGCGGTGGACATGGGGTGCAAGGTCATCAACGCCAGCTGGGGCAGCAACGCGCCGCTCAGCCAGGTGCTGCAGGATGAAATCGACTACGCCCACGCCAACGGCGTACTCGTGGTCGGCGGCGCCGGCAACAACGCCATCGACAACGACATCAATCCCTTCATTCCCGCATCGCTCAACCACGTACTCAGCGTCAGCTCCATCGAGCAGAGCGGCGACGCTTCCACCTGGGCCGCCTTCGGTTCCTCCGTGCACGTCTACGCACCGGGAACCGACATCGTGACCGCGCGCATGAGCTTCGGCTATCACAATGTGACCGGTACGAGCTTCTCCGCGCCACATATGTCGGGACTCGCCGCGCTGGTTTTCGCCGTGCACCCGGACTGGACGCCCGACCAGGTCAAGCAGCAGATTCGCGTGACCGCCGACATGTTCGGCACGGCGTACGAGGCGCCGCGCTACGGCCGGGCCAACGCCTACAAGGCGCTGAGCCTCAACGAAACGATGAGCGACGTTCCCGGACTCGCCATCAAGTCCTTCACCGTCTCCTCCCCGACCGGTTCCACCATCACGGAAGCCGGACAGGAGGTCAGTGTCGAAGTGGTCATCGAGAACCTGCTCGCACCGACCTCCGACGCCCAGGTCTCCTGGTCCGTCGACCCGATTTACGGCACGGTGAGCAGCAGCAGCGCCGCCCTGGGCGCTATGCAGACCATGGAGACGAAGACCGTCAATTTCAACTTCACCCTCGACGAGAACACCACGCTTTCCGAAGGCTACATTCCCGTCGTCTTCAGCTTCACCGACGGGACATACATGGATTTCGACATGGACCGCCTCATGGTGTATCTCGAGGACGAAATCCACACCGTGCTCGACCTGCGCTACCCGTACAACTCGATCGACGCGCCGGACCGCTGGACCGTGTGGGTCGCGGGTGATTTCACCGAGAACAACGTGCCGACGCAGGACATCGCCATCCGCAGCTCGGACGGCGGTGACAGCTGGCTGTTCGCCTTCGGCAACGGCTATCCCAACGGTGAAGGCGTCTACTGCATCGACGGCGTCGATGAGTTCACCGCCCTCGTGGGTACCGGTCCGGTCAGCGGCAACGCCGGCGTGTTCCTCACCACAGACGGCGGTCAGTCCTGGTCCGGCACCAGTGTCGCCACCATGACGCCGTTCGTCAACTGGATTCACATGTTCAACCAGAGCGACGGCATTTTCCAGGGCGACCCGAAAGACGGCGTCTGGGGCATCGCCAGGACCACGAATGGCGGCATGAGCTGGACACCGATCGCCACCCCGCTCACCGCCGCAAGCGGTGAAGCCGGCTGGAACAATTCCTACGATTTCGTCAACGAGAACGTCGGATGGTTCGGCACCAACAGCAGCATCATCTACAAAACCGTGGACGGCGGCAATACCTGGACCTCCCATCCGACGCCCAGCAAGAATTCGATCGATATCAGTTTCCGCGACGAACTGGTCGGCGCCGCGCGCTTCTCGCGCCAGGCGGACCAGGGCACGGACACCCTTGCGCTGAGCACGGACGGCGGGGAGACCTGGAGCATCATCTCCAATCTCATCGTCCCCTTCGGCTCCATTGTCTGGGAACGCGGCGGCGAACGCCTCTGGGTGTTCACCGACGGCAACGCCTACTCCACGACGGATATCGGCGCGACCTGGGCGGTGCAGCCGGTGCCGTCCGATTTCAATTTCATCAGCGACGCAGCGGAATGGAATGACGGCTTCGTCTCCAAGGTCTTCGCCGCGGGCATCGAAGTGTTCCGCTACACGAGTCCCCACCGGCAGGTCGTCTCCGTCGACGCTCCCGGTGCGCCGCTCCCGCAGGCACTTGCGATCGATGCGCTGTACCCGCAGCCTGCATCCGCGGTCGGCGGCAGCCTCACCGCGCAGATCAGCATCGCCAACAGCGCGGCGGTCACGCTCGCACTCTATGACATGAGCGGCCGCAAGCTGCGTGACGTGTTCAGCGCCACGCTGCATGCCGGCAGCCACAGCGCGCGCATGTCCACCACCGGACTCGCGGCGGGAAGCTACATCCTGCGCATGACGGCCGGGAGCGCAACCGTCTCACAGCCGGTGCGCATCATCAACTGATAATTTCCTCATTCGCTTGAAAAGGGTCCCGCAAGGGACCCTTTTTTTTTGTCCTGATGAGCGCCGGGCTCATGGACGCCGCTTTCCCTTTAATATCATAGGACTTTTTTACTATCTTCAGAGAAGCTCTAGCCCCGCTCCCTCCAATTCAATCCATGGTGTTGTATGAAGTTTTGTCTCTCCCTGTGTATGGCAGCGCTGTTGTTCTGCCTGGGTACATCCGCGCGCGCAGACAGTCCTGACCGCGCCACCGCCTCTCCCGCCTCACAACCGGGCGGCAGTCTCGAGGTGGTTCCCAATCTCGTTATCATAAAAATGCGTTCCAGCTCGTCCTTCACCACGGGCGGTGATCGCCTGGGCGTTTCCAGCATAGATTACATCCTGCAGCGCATCGGCGCCACGCAGGTCGAAGCCTTCAATACGCGGCGCGACGCATCCCTTCAGAAGGAAGCAGGCCGCTTTCACTCCGATCGCATGGTCAAGGTTCGCTATTCCTCCGCCGATCATCCCGCCCTGCTCGCACGCGAGCTCGAAAACGACGCGAGCGTGGAATACGCGGAGCCCTATTACATTTTCCCCTTCCATTACACCCCGAACGATCCGCGGCAGAGCTCGCAGTGGGCACTCACGGTGATGAAACTGCGCGAAGCGTGGGATATCACCACCGGTGATTCCACCATCGTCATCGCGGATGTCGATTCGGGGGTGGACTGGATGCACGAGGACCTGGCCGAGAACATCTGGGTCAATCCCGGTGAGTGGGGCACGAACGGGGAACTCAGGGACAACGGCGTCGACGACGACGGCAACGGCAAGGTCGACGACTGGCACGGATGGGATTTCATCGGCAGCGGCAGTTCGCAGAGTCCGCGTCCCGACAACGATCCCATGGACGGCGCCATCGGCCACGGCACGAGCACTTCGGGCTGCGCCGCGGCGCGCACCGACAACAACAAGGGAATCGCGGGAAGCAGTTTCCGTTCGAAAATCCTGGCCATCAAGGCAGCCAGCGACAACTCCTCCGGTATTGCCGCCGGATATGACGGCATCCTCTACGCCGCGCAGATGGGTGCGAAAGTCATCAATTGCAGCTGGGGCGGGACAGGCAGCATCATCCGCGCGCTGCAGGACATCGTCGACGACGCCACGGACATGGGCGCGCTGGTCGTCGGCTCCTCGGGGAACGACCCGAGCGACAACGATTATCTCCCGCACATGCCCTCCGCGCTCAACCACGTGCTGAATGTCGGTTCCGTCGAATCCAACGGTTCCTCCTCGGGCTGGTGCACCTACGGCACCACCGTCAGCACCTACGCCCCGGGCAGCGGCATCCTGACCACGCGCAAGGGCGCGGGCTATACCAGTCCGACCGGCACCTCTTTCTCCTCCCCGCTCGCCGCAGGCGTCGCCGCCCTGGTCTTTTCCGTGCATCCGGACTGGACGCCCGACCAGGTGGCGACGCAGATCCGTGTGACATCGGATCGCTTCGGTGCCGCAGCAGAGAGCAAGCGCTACGGCCGGCTCAACGCGTTCAAGGCCGTTTCGATGAATACCAACCTCGAAGACATCCCCGGAATTCGCCTCAAGAATTTCCAGGTCAGTTATGACGGCGGCGGCTACCGCTTCACCAAGGCGGGACAGAAGGCGCGCGTCAGCTTCGAACTCGAAAACGTGCTCGCTCCGACCTCCGCCGCGGCCTTCGCGGTGGTGGATCTCGACGATCCTTCGCTCAGCAGCGAAGAGGCGGGACAGTTCTCCCTCGCGAACATGGCGACCTTTGACAGCAAGACCATAGAGTTCGACGTCACGCTCTCCGACAACCCCGAAACCTCCGAAGGCTATGTCCCTGTGCGCGTGCGCATCGAGGACGGCGAGTATGTCGACTTCGTGGCCGGCCGTGTGTCCATTTACCTCGACGACGCCTGGCATGCTTCGCTCTCCTTCGGCGCCCCCTATTTTACGTCCATCGACGCTTCGTCACTGACCTCGATATGGGCGACCGCAAACGTGTCGAACCAGGACATCATGGTGCGCAGCATCAACGGCGGCGGTTCCTGGTCCCAGGCGAGCGGTACGGGCTATCCCAGCGGCAAAGGCGTGTACTGCGTCGAGGGACGTACGAACAGCGTCTCCCTGGTCGGCACCGGTCCCAGCAACGGCGCGGCAGAGGTGTATCGCACGGTGAACGGTGGCAATTCATGGACGGGCACATCGGTGAGCAGCATTACCGGTTTTGTCAACTGGATTCACATGTTCGATGACGAGAACGGCATTCTCCAGGGCGACCCGAAAGACGGTGCCTGGGGTATCGCAACCACCACGGATGGCGGCAGCAGCTGGACGCGCATTGCGAATCCGCCCTCCGCACCCACCGGCGAGGCGGGCTGGAACAACTCCTATGCCGCCGCGGGGGATACGATCTGGTTCGGCACGAACAACAGCAGGATCTACCGTTCCGTCGACGGTGGCGAGAACTGGGAAAGCTTTTCCACTCCGAGCAAGCACTCAGTGGACATGGCCTTCTCCGACAACATGCGCGGCATCATCCGCTTCACGACGCAGACCAACCAGGGCGGCAGCAACATGCTCGCCGTGACGACGGACGGCGGCGTGACATGGGCACAGCTGCAGACCATACAGGTCGCGAGCGGCGGAACCATCGAAGCCGAACGCGATGGCAAGCGCATCTGGTTCATACAGGGAACGAACGCCTGGATGACCGATGACCTGGGCGAAAACTGGACCGTGCAGGCCGTTCCCGGCGGCTTCTCGAACATCACGGCATCGTCGTCGTTCTCGAACACATCCCTAACCGATATTTACGCTGCGGGACTGAACATCTTCAAATACCGCTCCGAGTTCGATCCCTACAACACGACGACCGTGCATGCGCCCGTGGCGGCAGCACGGTTCCGCATCGACGACGTGTACCCGAACCCCGTGTCCGCAGCCGCCTCGCGCGGCGCCACGGTCGCTTTCACACTGGACGCGCGGATGGCGGTGCGCATGGATGTCTACGACAACCTCGGACGCCGCGTGCTCTCCGGGATGCAGGCGCAGATGGACGCGGGCAGCCACAGCTACCAGCTGTCCACGCATTCCCTGCCCGTCGGCAACTATCACCTGCGCCTGCAGGCAGGTGCATATTCCGCGGTGACTCCGCTGCTCGTGATTCGCTGATTTCCGAAACATTTCGCATTGCGTATCCACCGGCGCGGCAATCCCGCGCCGGTTTTTTTTCCCGTGCCGGCGTCCGCCGATTCCGGCGTTTTTTTCTTATACTTGAGCGACAGGCGCAACGCCGGAACAGACATCCATCATCACCGACTGGGCGACATGTTTACCTGGAATCCCGATCCCGACCTCCTCTCCATCGGCGGTTTGCACATCCGCTGGTACGGTCTGCTGTTTTCCCTGGCTTTCCTCAGCAGTTTTTCCGTTATGGTCTGGGTGTTTCGTCGGGAGAAGCGCAGCGATGACCTGCTCAACAGGCTGTTCCTGTACGTCTTCGTCGCGGTGGTCGCCGGCGCCCGTCTCGGTCACTGCCTGTTCTACAGTCCGGAATACTACCTGTCGAATCCCGTCGAGATACTCAAGATCTGGGAGGGCGGCCTGGCCAGCCACGGAGCCGCCGCCGGTATCATCATCGCCCTGCTGCTGTTCGCACGACGCACGCCGGGCGTCTCCTTCCTGTGGGTCGCGGACAGAGTTTCGCTCGTCATCCCCCTTGCGGCAATCTTCGTCCGTCTCGGCAATTTCATGAACTCGGAAATCCTCGGCCTTCCGACCGATCTCCCATGGGCCGTAGTATTTTCCCGCGTCGACCACATACCGCGTCATCCCGTACAGCTGTACGAGGCCGTCGCATACCTCTGCATTTTCATCGTCATGCTCGTGTTGTACCGCCGGGGACTCGCTGCGCGCGAAGGACGCCTGACCGGCAGCATGGTCACCATGCTCTTCTCCATGCGTTTCCTCCTCGAATTCTTCAAGACCGGGCAGTCCACGCTCGATCCTTCCATGCCCATCACCATGGGACAGCTGCTGAGCATTCCGCTCGTGCTGTTCGGGATCTGGCTGTTCTTGCGCGACGGTGCAAAAAAAACCGAACAGAGCGGGTAATTCCCGTGCGGAGTTTTTTCGCGACTTCGTTCAGCGGAGTCCCACCCCCGGCAGCCAGCGCACGGTCGCACCTCCCATGAGCTGTCCCTCCGTTGTCAGCGTACACCATAATCCGGGTGACCACGGCATGCTGCCGATCACTCCGGGGTACACGTTGAGCGTCACGAAGTTCGAGGAGATTCCGCTGAGCTGCAGTGAAGCGAGCAGTGAGTTCTCCCTGTCCCAGTACACGCCTGCGTTCCAGGTCAGCGACGCCGACAGCGCGAGCGGATGATGCTCCTGCTGGTAGATGTTGCGCGCACGCAGTCCCATCGCAACCGAAACGGCGTGCCCATCCGCGAAGCGCCTGCTGAGTCCTCCCATCCCGTTCAGTCCAAAAACATACAGCAACGAATAATCTTCCCAGAACGGCAGTGCATATCGGACGACGAAATTCTGTCCCGTATTGCGCAGCGACGCGTCGTTGACCATCAGTGTGGGCTGCATCGACCAGTCCGTCAGCTGCAGATCCTCACTGAAAAAACGCGCCACGGCGTCGGAGCTGAAAAGAAGGATGCCACCAATGTCGAACAGGTAGATATCCGCGATCGGATCGATCAGCGCACCTTCCTCGCTGTTGTTTTCCACCATTTCGTTGAGAAGATGATACCCCATGACCGTCATTGCCGACCACAGCTGCGGGAGCGGCGCTCCGTGGTACGCGTACCATTCCTGCAACCGTCGGTACGTCATGCCCCCGCCCACCAGGTGCAGCTGATAATTGGGCCACCAACTCGCCCCACGGCTGAAATTCAGAGGGAGAACCTCGGTGGACAGGAAGCGTCCCCATCCGTACGAATTGATGAGCGGGAGCGGGCGTCCCAGGTTCCGCAGTACCGTGGACGCATTGCGTCCGAGCGGGTAGCGGAAAATGTGCTGCTCGTACTTATCGAGCTGCAGGATATCATATCCGCCGTTGAGCAGAACGGTCAGTGGAGAGAACTGCGCCTCGCTTCCATATGACTTGCCATGGTAGTAGAACGGCTGTGCCTGCACGGAGGTGAATCCTGAAAACGTGCAGATGATAATTATTGATAATGCGAGATAATGCTTCCCTCCCATCAGCAGAACACCGTGGCGGACCGGATTTTTTTTCTCCCGCATATGTTCTGAAATGTCCCGCATGACCGTTCCGACATCGCCGCCTCGTTCGTGAAGCAATTCTCGTAAGTGCCTGAAAATAGTGACATATATTCACAGTTTTAACAAAATTTTCCGCCATGGAAGCAATTCATAATAAAATTTTTACGAAAAATTAATCATACGCGCACAGGAGCATTGCATTTGTGTGGATTTCCCCGTAATGTGCAAAGACCCGTTCAGGTAGGTTTTGCCTGCATTGCATCAAACCCCCTTTTCCCTGGAGAGGTTCTATGCAGAGACTGCTCTTCTTTGTTTTCCTTCTTGCCGCTTCCTCCGTATTCACATACACGCAGGCGCAGAACGCGTCTTCCCGCGGCTTTGTTCCCCCACTCTTCACTCTTCCCGACGAGGCCGACGAGCTTCGTTTCACTTCTGCAAGTCAGCCGGAGTTCATGCTCCCGGACTATCCGGTCGAGCAATTGAACAGCGGCGTCGAAGGTGTCGTGGAGATCACCATGTACATCACCTCCGAAGGAGAAGTGGTGTACAGCGAAGTCTCCGTCAGTTCGGGCTGCGATGCTCTGGACGACGCGGCGCTGATCAGTGCGATGAAAACGCGCTTCCCCGCGGGTTACGCAACGGTAAAGGGGTTGCCGCGGGATTTCCGCATCTCGGTTCCGTTCTATTTCCTGCTCTCCTCCGATCCGGAGGCCTACTGGCATTCGCGGCTCGAACTGGCCCGGGTACAGCAGGAATACGAACAGGTGATGAAGAAGTTCGAGGATTTTCTCATGGCACGCACGGTGGCCTCGGAGAGCAAGATCCGGGAGATACAGCGACAGATGGAGGAGAAGGTCGCCGCGGCCAAGAGCATTCATCGTCTCCTGGCGGAAAAAAAGGAGAATGCCATCCTGCGCATTCACCAGGAAATCGAGGATAACCGCAGCGGCCAGGCAACGGTCGCGGACGCGGAGGACAGTGCCTGGAGGCGTGACCTGCAGGATCGGCGCAGCGCCCATGTGCAGGCCGCTTACCCTGGGTCGGGCGTCGTCAACGCCCACAGCTTCGAGGGCAGTGGCGTGGATCGCCTGACACAGGAGCTGGAAATAAAGAAATCTTATCTCTGATATCTCTCTCTCTCTCCACTCTCCGAGATAAGCACGTCCCGCAATTGCGGGACGTTCTTTTTATAAGCTCAGCACTTCTCCGACAGTGAAGCGTGACGCGATCACGACCCTGGGACGGAAGCCACTGCGCGCGGCAAGGAGGCGGTCGACCTCTTTCTGCACGCATTCGGGCGTGTTGTTATTCTCGCTGAGATGTCCGAGAATGAGTGTATGCAGCCGCCCGTTCGCGTGGCGCCGCAGCAACTCCATCGCCTGCAGGTTGGAAAGATGTCCATGTGCCGCCCGGATGCGTGCTTTCAGGTACGGGGGATACGGACCGTGCTCGAGCATGTCCACGTCGTAATTGCTCTCGATCAGCGCCGCGTCAGCCCCGCCGAGCAGCGCGCCGATCTCCTCGGTGTCCTCCCCGAGGTCGGTGACGTAGAGGAAATGCTTCTCCCCGATCGAGACGCGGAAGCAGACAGGATCGGCCGCATCGTGGTTTTTCGCGTAGGCGGTCACGCGAATGTCCTCCACCGGCACTTCCTCTCCGAGACGGATGAAGCGGTGCCCCTTGTACGGCTTGTTCCGATGCATGCTGCGGAAAGTCCCTTCCGTCAGATACGTCGGCACCTGCTGCTGTCGCGTGAGCACGGGGAGTCCGCGCACGTGATCCGCATGTTCATGCGTGATGAACACTCCTTTGATATGCTGGAGAAAACGGCCGTGTACCTTGAGCCGCTGTTCGACCTGTCGACGGGAGATCCCGCAGTCGAGCAGCACGCCCGCACCGCTGCTGTCTGATTCGACGTACACGGCGTTGCCGTTGCTGCCGGAATTGAGAACGATGATATGCATGGGAGAGTCCTGTATGAAACGGCGCGGGGAAATGGTCTCCCCCGCGCCGATGATATCAGCTGCTGCAGTACCTGCGCGCTGCGTGTGCGCGCTGCGTGTGCGCGACTATTCCACACCCAGCTCGCGGAGCAGGAAGTCGGCCTTGCCGAGGTACTTGGCAATGAAGAGTACATAGCGAATATCCACGCCGATCGAGCGGCTGTACTCCTCGCTCCACTGGTAGTCGTTGACCGTGGCCTCGAAGGCGCGATCGAAATTCACACCGACGAGTTCGCCGCGCGCGTTGAGTACCGGACTGCCGGAGTTCCCCCCGGTGGTGTCCATATTATAGAGCATGGCGACGGGGACATCCTCGAGGAGGGCGTCTTCGAAGGATTTGTCATACGCACCGGTGTTGTAGAGCTGCACGAGCTGATCAGGCGCATCAAAGGGCGCTTCCCCCGTGTTCTTTTCGATGATGCCCGAGAGCGTGGTCTGCGGCGAATAGTAGGTCGCATCCGCGGGAGCGTACCCACGAATATACCCGTAGGTAAGCCGCAGGGTGAGATTGGCGTCGGGGATGAAATCCGTTTTCTTCCATGCCATCTTCGCGTCGATAAAAGCCGCCTCGAGGCGCTTGAGTTCCCCGTCGCGGGTTTTGCGCCGCGTGATGATGTCCTGGTTCATCACGTGCAGTTCGCGCGCGAGCATGATGAACGGATCGCTTGACGCCCGCAGGGTTGCGTCATCCCATCCGGCCACGACGTTCATTCCATCGGCTGTCGCGAGGGGGCTGCGGCGGAATGCCTCGCGAATCGAAGCCACGGCCTGGCTGCGGTTCTCCGCCTTTTCGTCGACGATAGATGCGACGGCCTTCGGCTGCTGACCCACGGGCAGCGTACTGAAGTCGAAAATGAGCGTGGCGAGAAAATCCTGTTCCACGGCCGGTGTCATCGCCTCGTACTGGCGGTTGATGACATCGCGCAGACGATTGCGTTTCTCGTCGTCGAGGTCACCTTTTTCGATGGCGGCGGACACCGAGCTGAAAAGGCTGAAGTAGCCGTTGCGTCCCAGCAGAGTGACGATGATTTCCTGCAAGGCGGTGGCGTTGTAATCGGCGTAGACCTTCGAGAGTTCATCCAGCGTGCTGCCGTACTTCTCCTTGAGTTCTGCGCTGCTCTCGAGGAATCCCTGCAGTTCCGCTTCTTCTGCGCGGCGCTTTTCCACGAGGGAGAGGCGG
>JAVVFP010000585.1:0-2250 GCA_032250495.1 Bacteroidota bacterium
GCAGCGGACGCGACGTCGTGCGCGATACCGTCCGGGTTTCCATCGGGGAACTGGAGTCGCTGTACCGGCAGACGGAGGAGTTGACCTCGATCAAATACATGATCGGACGTTCCTCTTCGGATCTGCGCCTGGTGATGGATCAGTGCCGCGAGTGGATACGGGAATACCAGAAATTCCGCCGTCATTCGCTCGAACAGAGAGATCCCTCGGGGGACCCCGTCCGCCTGCTCAGTCAGCAGTACGAGGAATACGAGAAGCTGCTGCATTTCATGAAATGGACGGCCCGGCAGATCGAGGGCGTCGAGGCAACCGTGGGAAAGGCGATCGAGGACGGACGCGGCACCATGTACATCATGGACACGCTGGCCGATGCGATGATGGAGCAGGCCAAGCAGCTGCTGCTGCTGCCCTTCGCGCTGCTGACCGACACGCTGTCGCCGATGGTGCGGAAAATTGCGCGTGACCTCGAAAAGGATGTACACTTCGAAGTGACGGGCGAGGATATTCGCATAGACAAGCGCATTCTCGAAGCGCTGAAGGATCCGCTCGTCCACCTGCTGCGCAACAGCCTCGACCACGGAATCGAGGAACGCGAACAGCGGGCCAGGGCGGGGAAACCTTTACAGGGACGCATCGCACTGCGCATTTCCATCGCGCAGGACAACCGCGTGGAGATCGTGGTCGAAGATGACGGTCGCGGCATAGACGCTGCGCGCATCCTCGCCCGGGCCGTCGAAGAAGGCATTCTCACCGAAGACGCCGCCGGGACCCTGGGTGAAAGGGAGACGCTTGAACTTGTTTTCCACGCGGGACTCTCGACCAGTCCCATTATCACGGATCTCTCCGGTCGCGGCGTGGGACTGAATGTCGTGCGGGAAAACATTTCCTCGCTCAGCGGGGAGCTGCACGTGTCGACGGAAAAGGGGCGGGGAACGCGTTTCGTCATGTCCCTTCCCGTTTCGCTTTCCAACGCGCGGGGCGTCCTCGTCCGCAGTTCCGGACGCATGTACATCGTTCCATTGCAGCATGTGGACCGCGGCATGGTCATTCATCGCGAGGACCTGAGCGTACTGCACGGGAAACCCGTGATCGATTACCGCGAGAAATCCGTGACCGTGCAGCGTCTCGATGAAATGCTCGCCATGCCTTCCGCCGCGAGGCGTGAAGCCCAGACGCAGGTAACGCTGCTCATACTCACGCTCGGGGGAGCGTATCTCGGCGTGGAAGTGGATGAAGTACTCTGGGAGCAGGACGTGGTGGTCAAACCCCTTCCCGCGCCGGTATCGCGTGTGCGCACCATCGGCGGCGCGTGTCTGCTCAGTACCGGCGAACTGGTGCCCGTGCTGCACATCCCGGATCTCTTTGACGGCGCCCGCGGCGCCGCCCGGCATGCGGGCGGCAGCACGCCGGAAACGGTTGAAAAAAGTGTGCAGCACATTCTCGTCGTCGACGATTCCATAACATCTCGGGTCCTGCTGCACGATATTCTCCTCTCGAGCGGTTACAGCGTGAAAACGGCGGTCGATGGAATAGACGCGCTGACCTGCCTGCGCGAGGAGGAGTATCACCTGGTCGTCTCGGATGTGGAAATGCCCCGCATGAACGGCTTCGAGCTGACGGAGGCCATTCGTCGGGACGAGAAGATGCATGAGCTGCCTGTCGTCCTCGTCACGGGACTCGAATCGAAGGAGGACAGGGAACGCGGTTTCGATGTAGGGGCAAATGCGTACATTATCAAGAGCAGTTTTGATCAGAGCAATCTCCTCGAAGTGATATCCCGCCTGATATGATGACACGCGTCTTCGTCATAGCGTCCACGCCCTCCGTCGCGGAACAGATCGGCAAGGTGCTCTCCCTCGGAGAGGATATCGCCGTCGCGCGCATTGCGCTCTACGGTGAGGACGTTCTTCCGCAACTGCACGCGGTCGCCTGTGACATCGTCGCGATCGACGGATCGATAGAGGACGCCGCACTCGCGGAACTCACCGGGAGGATCATGAACACGCGGCCGCTGCCCATGGTGATTTTCGGGGCCGAAGCGGATATCGAGAGAATACGCGACTCGGTGGAGAGGCTCAATATCGGGGCGCTCAGCGTCGTCGCCCTGCCGGAAGCGAAGGACGCCGCCACGCGCGTCGCGCGCGGCGAGGGCCTGGCGAGGAATCTTCGCCTCATGTCCGAAATCAAAGTCGAGCGGCGCTGGGACAGCAGGCGCTTCGAATCGCTGCAGAAAATCTTTCACCCGGAGGC
>JAVVFP010000030.1:0-8251 GCA_032250495.1 Bacteroidota bacterium
ACATTCCCAATGTCGATACACGCTTCTTCCTTGGTCTCTCTTTGTGCGCACATTTCCCAGCTCTCCCCGAATCCAAGCTTGCCGCCTGGCAAAGACCACGTGCCTTCTCCATGCGATCCCGTTCGGCGTTGCATGAGTATTTTTCCTTCTTCGTTCTTGACGAATACGGCGATGCCTACGTGCGGTCGTTTACAAGTCAATTATTTTCCCCTCCTTGCCGACGTTAATGACGGTCGTTCTCCCTATTTTTTCTTCTATGCCTTCCGCTTCGTGGAGGTGTGCGCAGAAGAGTATGTCTGGTTGCAGTTCTCTTAGTGCTTTGCTCACGCCTATAGATCCCCATTCCGGTTTTCCTAGTTTTGCCATCATTGAATACTTCGGGTGGACGTGCGTGACCATGACTTTCTTCTTGAGGTAACCGATTTTTTCGTGTCCTTCTTTGAGCGTATTAAATATTTCTTCTTCTGTAAGTCCGTGGATGCCGACGTTCGCGCTTCCGCAGCCGAAGGTGGACGGTACGGCGGCCTTCGCCGTCGGGGATTTCCTGCTCACGCAGGAGCAGCTCGACCAGTTCGCTTCCTATTCCTACAAAAACAAGGGACTGCCGCCGCAGTTCCATGATTTCAACGGCTTCTTCTTCGAGGGGACGGTGAAATTTCCACCCCCGGTGTTCTGCCCGAACTTCGATTTCGATTTCGGACTCGTCTCGGCACATCTCACCTGCCAGGTGGGCGCAAATGCGCGCTTCGGCATGAACTTCGGTCCGGTGGATACGTATTTCATCGCCCTGCGCGCCATCGGGAACCTCGAAGCGGGCGTCGGGGCGTCCATCGGCATCGCCTGCGCGGGACTGACCGCCGGCGTACTGATCGAACCCAATATCGAGGGCATGTATCAGAGCAACGGGGTGTGGTACGTGCAGGGCGACTTCCCGATCACCCTCTACGGCTCGACCTACGCGGGATGGGGCATCTGCGACAGCGACTGCGAGGGCTCGCTCTGCGACAAGGAATCCCTCAGCGCCAGCATCACACTCGGACTGCTCGGCTACGTGGGCTCGGACGACAAGTATTTCAAATTCTATTTCAAGTGAGGAAGCACGCATGAAACACAGACGTGAAATACCGCGTCCCGGCACCTTCGCCGCCATGCTCCTCCTGTTGTCCGCCTGCGCGGCGACGCTCGCGCCGCGGCTCGCAGCGCAGCCTGGACTCGTGCACACCGGACCGGACGGCATCTACGTCGCACTGGGCAACAGCGTGCTTCCCGGCGAGGTCGACGGGTTGCGCTACGGCGCATACCGCGTCGAACGGCGGGAGCGGGACGGGGAATGGGCGGAGATCGCGCGCGTGCAGGGTCCGGCCACGCAGGCGGAACTCGCGTCGGGACTGCAGCTGCTGCGGCAGCGCTTCCCGGAGTTCGGCGACCTGCACATCGATGCGGCGGAGTTCTGGCGCCGCCTCGAGGCAGGTCGACAGTTGCGTGACGTCGGCACGATCACGCGGCTGCTGCCCGTACAGCTGCTGCTCGGCGTCCGCTTTCTCGATACCACCGTGCAGCGTGCGCGGTCCTACCAGTACCGTGTCAGCCGCATCGCCGCGGATGGCGGCACGGGGGAAGAGTTCACGACGCCCTCCATCATTTATCCGGGACTGCCGGACGTCACGCGCCTGCGGGTCAGCGCGAGTGAAGGTGAAACCGTCGCCGCGCGCGTGCTGTGGCGGACGGGGGCAGGCACGCCGCCCTCCTCCTTTCGCGTGTTTCGCCGCGTGGGCATCGACGGACCGTACCGGGAACTGATACCCAACAGCGGTGACAGCTGCTGCAACGTCACCATGACGATGATCGGAAGAGCCGATACCCTGCTCTGCTCCGTACTGGACAAGACCGTGGAGGCCGGTCTGGTGTACCAGTATTACGCCAGCGCGGTGGACTATTTCCGCAACGAGGGTCCGCCGAGCGATACGGCGACGGTCATTACGTTCCAGATGCGGCAGGTGCCGCTCCCGGAGCGCCTGAAAGCATACTCCGTCGATACGGCGGGCATCGGCATTCGCTGGCAGCTGCGCGAGCCTTCCGCCGTGCACGGCATCGTCATCGAACGCGGTCCTGCGCTGGACTCCGGCTTCGTCGCGCTGTTCACCGCTGGTCCCGCGGACACGTCCTTTCTCGACATGACCGTGCGGCCCATGCAGCGATATTATTACCGGCTGCGCCTGATCGGTCCCGGGGGCCTGCGCTCGATTCCGAGCGCGGTGGTCATCGGCATCTTCAAGAGCAGTGCCGTACCGACGCCGCCGGCGGGTGTGTACGCGGAGAGTATTCCCCGGGGCGTGCGCCTGCGCTGGCGTCCGGACAGCAACCGCTTCCTCAAGGGGTATTACGTGTACCGCGGCGAGGGATACGGCGTGCCGCTTACGCTGCAGTCCCCGCTGCTGCCGGTGGCGGAAGGGGAGTACGTGGACACTTCCGCTTCGCTGCTCGGGGGACGAACGTACATGTACGCCGTGCAGGCGGTCAGCACGAGCCATGTGGCCGGAGCCATGTCCGATACCGTCGGCGCCATGCCGTTACTTCCCATTCCGGTCGACGCGCCGGTGGAAGTCGATGCCGCGCGCGACGGGGACCGCATTCTGCTGACATGGAATACCACGCAGCCGCGGCATCGCGATGTGCTTGGCTACCGGGTATATCGGAAAACGGAGAACGACGAACGCCTCACGCCTGTCGCCGATACCCTGCAGAATCCGCGACAGAATTTCTACACGGACAGCGCGGTGCAGGCCGGCACCCGTGCGATGTATGCCGTGCGCGCCTTCAGCGTCACCGGGGACAGCAGCGCGATGAGCGCATCCGCCGTGATCATCGTTCCTGGCAGGGAGCTGCTCCCCCCGTCCAACCTGCGCGCAAGGCGGGAAGGAGGGAAGGTGCGCGTCATGTGGGATGAGATCCTGCAGCCTGCGGCGGCGCTGCATCTCTACCGCTACGAGCGCGGCAGCGCACCGACACTTCTGCGTAAACTCAAAGCGACGGAAGGGGAGTACCTCGACGCGAAGCCGGGAAAAGGAAAACGTGTCTCGTATTATCTCGTGACTGCGGGCGCGAGCGGTGAGGAAAGTCGTCGGAGTGAGATCCTGACCGTTCCCTTGCGATGAGCGCGGTGGTACGGTCCGTGGTGCGGGGGGATCAGCCGGCGGGGAGAATGACGGTGAATTCGGTGAATTCGCCCATTGCGGAATCCACCGACATTGCGCCGCCATATTTGTGGACGACGATATCGTAGCTGATCGCGAGGCCGAGTCCGGTGCCCTTTCCCGCCTCCTTGGTCGTGTAGAACGGCTCGTAAATCTTGTTGCGCACATGCTCTGGTATGCCGGGTCCGTTGTCACGAATGCGAATGACGACGGACCGGTTGTGTACGGCGCTTTCGATGGTGATGCGCGGCTCGTAGTCCTCCTCCGCGCCGCGGGAGCGCTCCGATGTCGCGTCGATCGCATTGTTGAGAATATTGAGGAAGACCTGACTCAGGTCCTGCGGAACGATTTTCACGGTCGGAAGCATCGGGGCGAGTCGCGTATCGAAAACAGGCTGTCGTCCCGCCTGCATCGCCGTCGTGCCGTGACTGGCGAGTTCGACCACGGAGGCGAGCAGTCCGTTGACGTCGGCGAACTGTCGCTCTTCGGAAGAACTGCGTGCATGCAGCATCATGCCGCGCACGATGCCGTCGGCACGCTTGCCGTGCTCATGAATCTTGTCGATGCTCTGCCGCAGGTCTGCGAGGAGCACGCTTCGCTGTTCCTCGCGGGTCTGCGGATCCGTGAATTCATCGAGCAGTTCCCTTGAAACCTCGGCAAAGTTCTGTATGAAATTGAGCGGGTTTTGTATCTCATGTGCGATGCCCGCGGTGAGTTGTCCGAGGGATGCGAGTTTTTCCTGCACGATGAGCTGTTTCTGCGTGGCCTCGAGCTGCCGGTTGATACGCGATTTGCTGCGATATGCGAGAAAAATGATCACCGAGAAAATCAGTACGAGCAGCAGTCCCCCGGAAGTCGCATACACGATGGTTTCCTGCAACTGCTGGCTGCGCTTGAGCAGCTTCACTTCCTGCTCGGCCTGTTCGATGCGGAAGTTGGCCTCGACTTTCGCGATGTCCATCGCCTTCTGGTCGTCGAGCACACTGTCCTTGATCGCCGCATAGCGAAGGTGATGCAGGTAGGCCTGTTCGTAATTTCCCAGCGCCGCATGGGTCGAAGCCATTTCGAGATAGGTGTCCTGTATCTGCTTCTTGTCTCCGATACGGCGCGAAAGGGCGAGTGCGCGGGAGAAATACGAGAGCGCGCGGACATGCTGTCCCTTCGCGGACAGCACGGAACCGATGCTGATGCACACGCTGGCGATACGTCGTGAGTCGCCGAGTTCTTCGCGGATTTTGAGACTGCGCGTGTAATGGCGCAGCGCTTCGTCGAAGTCCAACCGCAGTTCATGAATCCAGCCGATATTGTTCAGTGCCACCGATTCGCCGAGGCGGTCCTGTGCCGCACGGTATACCTCCAGTGCGCGGCCGGAGTAGGTGAGCGCCTTGTCGTACTCGGCGCGTTCGGCGTGGATGACACCGATATTCGCGTTGGCGGTAGCGCGCTGTGGAGGAGCGGGATCGATTTCGAGCGCATCGAGAAAATAGCGCAGCGCATCGTCGAGGTTGCCGACCTGCCAGTGAATCAGACCGATGTTCAGGTAACTGGACGCGATGCCATCCTCGTCCCGCAGCCGTTCAAAAATGCGCAGCGCCTCCATGTTCGAGGTCAGGGCATCCGCGTAATTCCCGAGTATGTATTCCGCGACCGCCTCGTTGCGGAAGGCCCAGCCCAGGCCGTGTTCATACCCGATGGAATCGGCCAGGTCCCGCGCCTCGAGCGCGAGATCGAGCGCGTCGTCGGGAAGGTTGTGCCGCAGTTCCCACGCGACTTCGTTCATGACGTCGATGCGCTCCTCCGGCGCACGCGCCGAGGCGATTTTCTTCGCCAGGCTGTCGGGCAACTGCCCGACGGCGATCGAGGAACACAGCAGCATCGACAGTACATATGCGGACAGTTTCATGGCGGCCTTCTGGCAATGCCCCACATGCATCGTCTTCGCATTCGGCGTGGGGGAGCTGTTCTGATTGGGAAGTCGCTGCCAAGATACAAATTCCGCGCGTCTTCTCGAAGAGAGAAAGCGGAGAAATTGCATTTGTGATACGGATCGTCCTATTTTATTTCCGTTGAATCACGCTTCACATAATCGCTGTGATGCCGGCTCCTGAAAAACAGGACGCGCATCGATGTGACCGTCTGCGCTGCGCTGCGGCGGGAAGCATGCCGGCATCCCTGCATGACTGTTCGCACAGGCTGCGCACGGGCTGCGCACGGACAGTGCGCGGGCATCGTACGGGCAGCGTACAGAATGGAACACCCCATGCTGCGTTTTCTTTCCGCCGCCGTTTTACTCATCGTGTTCGCCGCGCCGCTGTGCGCGCAGCGACCGATCAAGTCCTCCGGCAAGGACAGTTTCAGCTACCTCGTCGAACCTTCCTTTACGTTCAGCATGAGCACCGAACAGGGAAAGGACGAAGAGGCGCTGCTTCTCACGATGTACGGTCAGCTGCATTCGCGCATTTCTTTCGATGTCGGCAAACTGCACGTGAAATCCTACCTGAACGCTGATTTCAGGAGGCAGGCATATTCCGACGACGCGCCACGCAACCTGCGCGACGACCTGATCTTCTCCGTCATTCCTTCGGTACATCTTTCCGAACGATACGATATCAGCCTGTTCCTCGAGCTGACCATGGAGACCGACATGGCGAACGGTACGCGCGACGGACAGCCGACATCTTTCATGGACCCGGCGTTTTTCTACGAGACGCTGTATATCGGGCAGTGGGTGGACTGGAAGTCGGACGACGGGGAGCAGCGACTGAGTCTGCGTTACGGCATCGGGTACGCCTTTCAGCAGACGCTGTCGACCGCCTTCCTGCTTTCAGGCGAGCGTCGGATCAACGTCGACCCGGACAATCCGCTCTCGGCGATCCGCAAGGCGCGCAGCGTCAAGCTCGAATCCGGGTACAGCGGACTTCTGAGCTTCGAATACCTGAACGATATCACCGAGGACCTCACGTTCACCTTCCGCACTTTCGGTGTGGCGCTCTCGAAGGGAGATCTCGGGTCGTTTTTCCAGGACCCGCACACGATCGGAGAAAGCGAAGTGAAGCTGTCCTACGACGTCTTCGCGTTTCGTTATGACATCCGCGTCGTCTACGACCCGAATTATTCGAAAAGACGGCAGCTCGATCAATCCGCCTCCTTCGGCATCGAGTTGCAATTCAAGGATTAGCACAACAGGGCGATCGCCGCCTTCCGTCATCAATTCACTTCAGAGGAGAGTTCTCCATGCATCATTTCAAACGGTTTTCCGGCCTCGTCATGCTCCTGCTGCTTCTCGCGAGCATCGCCTGGGCGCTCGCGGACAGCAAGTCCGTCAACATACTTTTCGAAGCGGCCTGGGAAGCAGATGAATCGCTTCCCGGGGGCGGAGTCATCGTCAGTCGCGGTGAGGGCGGCAACGGTGTGATCACCGTCGACCTGCCCATGCCACCGCCCGCCGAGGGACAGAGCGAGCCCATCGAGCTGACGGCCGACAATGTCACCTTCATGGATATCACGGTGGAGGATGATGAAGGTGTTTCGCGGCATTACACCGAGGAGCATATCAAATCCATCAATTATCGAATTGAATTCGATTACGAATGGGATAACGGCGTGACGCAGGCGTACCTGGTGCAGCACACCGTTGCCGCGAAGTGATCGTCCTCGCCCTATCGCATTGTCCTCGCCCTATCGCATCGTCCTCGCCCTATCGCATTGTCCTCTCCGTCTCGCATCGTCCGGCCCGGAAGCGCGTCGCGTCCCGGGCCGGACGATGCGGGCGTCTTCCGGCAGGAAGCAGGAAGGACTTGCAGGAAGCAGGAAGGACTTGCAGGAAGCACGGTCGGGGAAGTATGTTGGGTGTTCACCGTTCCCACTACCACTGCTGGAGAATATCATGGACTGGAAGAATACCATCGCAGGCGCGATCGAATATAACTACGGTGTCGCCGCAGCATTGATGGACCGTGTCGACGAGACGGCGCTGGGCTGGAAACCGGCGTCCGGCAGCAACTGGATGACCACCGGCCAGCTTCTGCATCACATCTCCAACGCCTGCGGCGCAAGCATCAAGGGCTTCGTGACCGGCGACTGGGGCATGCCTGAAGGTATGGATCTCAGCGACCTGCCGCCCGAGGACATGCTGCCACCCGCGGAAAAACTGCCCGCGGTGAGCAGCGTCGCGGAAGCGAAAGCGTTGCTGGCGGCGGACAAGGAAGTCGCACGCGAAATGCTCGACAGCGTCACCGAGGAAGATCTGGCCACGAAAATTGCGAAGGCGCCGTGGGACCCGATGGACTTCCCGCTCGGCGTGCGCATGCTGCAGATGGTCGATCACCTCAAACAGCACAAAGGTCAGCTTTTCTACTACCTGAAACTGCAGGGACAGCCGGTCGACACCGGGGATCTCTGGGGCATGTGACCTTCACGTGACGAGGACGCACAGGGCATAAAAAAATCCCCGTGTATCTTGCGGACGCGGATACCGTATCTTTGGAAACGGACACAGTACCCGCGACGGCAGCCTGCTCCCTCCCGGAGGCGGCAGGCCTTACTGCATGCATATCCCGGCATCACGCCAATACGATACAGCCCGAGGTCTGCCATGAAGTATGCCGTACTCACGCTGCTCTGTCTGTTCACCCTCCCCGCCGCCGCCCAGCATCATGACTGTGATGTCATCGAATACCGCGCTGTCCTGACCTTCGACATGGACGCGCGGCATATCGATGGCGAGGCGGACATCACCATTCGAAACATCTCACGCAGTCCCCTGCGGGCGCTGGCCTTCGACCTGCGCGACAATGCCGTTTCCACTGTCCTGGTCGACGGCAGCGCTGCCGTGTTCTCGCAGAACGACAGCGTCCTCTTCATCACCTTTCCGAAAGAGATTCCGTCGCTCGACACCGCGGTTGTGCGTGTTGCTTACGGGGGAGACCACGCAGCGGTGCTTCCCGGAAGCTACATCACCGGGGTGCGTTTCGGAGACATGACCGCCGCCGCGGTCGCCCAGTCGTCCATACACTGGTATGTCTCACTGACCTGCCACTGGCTGCCCTGCAACAACG
>JAVVFP010000030.1:8261-13087 GCA_032250495.1 Bacteroidota bacterium
CGTATTCGACGACAAGGCGATCTACGATATCACCTATGACGTTCCGACCGGTTACGTCGCCGCGGGGCAGGGGACGCTGATCGACGAAGCGTACACTGTCCGCCGCTCGCGCTTCCACTGGCGTATGCGGGATCCCATTCACCCGCATACGGCGGGCTGGGCCGTGGGACCGTATTACCACCTGTCGGACGAGTGTGGCGGTATTCCCATCGATTTCTATGTGCTGAAGGGATTTGACCTGCGCGCGAGGGAATACTTCATGCGGCTTCCCGATATGGTGGCCACCTTCGAAAAGGCGTGGGGATGCTGTCCCGCGGAGAAAATCGGTTTCGCGATCACCGACGTCAGCTCTCTCGAAACACATACGATGATACTGCTCGATCGGACCTCGATGCACGGGGCGGCCACGCCGCAGCTCGAGGCACATGAGCTGGCCCATCACTGGTGGGGCAACTGCGTGACTCCCATGGATCTGCGTGAAAACTGGCTCAGCGAGGGATTCGCCATGTACGGGGAGATACTGTATCGCGCCAACAGCGAGTGGCAGGGACAGCTCGATCGTCTGATGAAAAATTACGTTCGCACCTACATACAGGGCATTGCCGCAAACGAGGGCGTGCAGCCGCTCTACGATTACCGGGGCCACGGTGCTGCCTATAACTACTCGAGCGTCATCTACATCAAGGGAGCGCTGGTGCTGAACATGCTGCGACATTACATGGGGGATTCGCTCTACAACGAGGGAATACGGGAATATTTTCGCCGTTACCGGTATCAGAACGTCAGCAGTACAATGTTCCGCGATGTGATGGCGGAGTATGCCGGGGACGACCTCGAGCAGTTTTTCCGGCAGTGGGTATACGAGCCGGGTTGGCCGATACTGCAGGTGGAGCAGCTGAGCGGCGGCGGGGAGGAGGCGCTCCGCCTGCGCGTGCGGCAGCTGCAGAGCGCGCGCGGATGGTGCCTGTACGAATTGCCGCTGGAACTTCGCGTTGTCACTCATGCGGGTGAAACGCTGCGTGTCGTCCGCTGGGTGCACATGCAGGATGAGGACGTGCTGCGCGTCGGCGAGGTCAGCAACGCGGAGATCGCCTCCTGGGAGATCGACCCGGATGGCTTCATGCTCGTCGAGTTCGCCGCCCCGACTGCTGTCGCGAAGGAGGGCGCGGCCACCGCGCTGCGCATCACGGGATGTTACCCGCAGCCGGCGACGCTGCAGCAGGGAACGCTGCGCGTCGATGTGGCCACCGCACGCGGCGGAACGCTGCATGGTGAACTGCGGGATATGCTCGGACGCCGTGTTCGTGCCTGGGAGCAGGACATCCGCGCCGGAGTGCCGTTTCACACGCAGATGGACATGCGCGGACTCGCGTCCGGCAGCTATCACTTGCTGCTCCGCTGCGGAGATCAGCACGCTGCGCGAACAATTGTCCTTCACTGACGCCTGCGTTTACCGGTGACACCTGCGCGTACTGGTGACGGCTGTGTTCATGCCGCGCTTTCGCGCCGGTGGGAGCGCTGCAGCGCTTCGTCGATATCGACGCCGGTGAGCTGGCGGGAGAATTCCCAGAGCTGGGCCGCGATGGACGAGTTTCGGGCACGCGCGCTGGCTTCGACACGGACCGGGTATCCCCGAAGCTGCAGGAAGCCCGCGGGACCGTAGAACGCGCCGCTTTCGGCGTCGGGGTCGAGAGCCGCCCGCAGCGTTGGCAAAGCGCCCATCTCCGGTGCCTGTGCGAAGAAGCGGTTCAGGAAGTCGAACAGGGAGGAATGGGGCTGCAGCTCCGTCGCCGTCCAGCCCGGGTGCGCCGCGACGGCAAGGACATCCGCATCGGCCGCGGCGAGCCGACGGGCGAGTTCATCCGTGAAGTAGAGGTTTGCGATTTTGCTGTCGCTGTACGCGCGGCTCGCGTTGTATGATCGCTGCTCCCAGTTCAGGTCGTTGAAGTCGAGCTTGCCCGCCCGGTGCGCCATGCTCGAGACATTGACGATGCGGGCCCCCGGCGTCGACATCAGCAACGGGAGGAGATGGCCCGTGAGGGCGAAATGTCCGAAATGGTTCGTGCCCATCTGCAGTTCGAAGCCGTCCGCCGTCTTCCCGTACGGCGGTATCATCACACCCGCATTGTTGATGAGCAGGTCGAGCCGGTCGAAACCGTCACGGACTGCAAAGGCAAAGGCCTCCACTGACGCCAGGCGCGCGAGATCCATCTCCATCACATCGACCCGGGCGCCTTCCGTCTCACCCCGCAGAGCGTCCGCTGCCGCGGAGCCCTTCCGGAGATTTCGTACCGCGAGGACGACCTGCGCCCCTTTTGCCGCAAGGACGCGAGCGGTCTCATAACCGATACCGCTGCTGGCTCCCGTCACGATCGCACGGCGTCCGGTGAGATCTCCGATGTCGTCACTGTCCCATTGCTGCTGCTTGCTTTCCATTGCTTTTGTTCCCTTCAATTAATATAAACGAATAATCATTTATTTATCTGGATAAAAAAAATCAGAGTCTGATGGCGTCCCATGCCAGGGAAAACGCGAGATCCACGTCGTCGGCCCTGTTTCCGAAGCCTGCACACAGTTTCGGATCGGCGAGTTGCATGACGGGGTGGAACATGAAGACGCTGAGTATTTCGAGGGGGACATCCTTGATGATTTTCTGTCGAATTCCCTCTCGCAGTGTCGTGAAAATCGGTTCGAAATACTCTTCCATCACGGACGGCGGGACGAGATCGGCGTACGGCGTCTTGGCGAACTGTTCGGAGAAATGAAACAGCGCCGGCTCTTCTCTGATACAGGTGAATGCGTTGCCCCAGAAGCGCGCGAGCTTGTCGCGGATGGGGAGGGAAGGATCGAAGTTCCGTGCGACCGCCAGGCCGAATTTTCGCTTGATCTCGACATAGGTCGACACGAGCAGATCTTCCTTGTTCCTGTAGTAGATGTACAGCGTGGCAGGAGAAACCCCTGCCTGCCGTGCGATCTTCGCAACCGAAGCCGCCGCGAACCCGGTCTCGTTGACCAGCTTGACGGTCGCGTCCGTTATCGCCTGCTGCTTGCTTTCGTCCTTGTGCCTCATGAAGATAAAAATAAACGAACGTTCATTAATAATCAAGAAAATTCCGCATAAATGCAAAAATAAAGAAAGACAATTCTTCATTAATTCGTATTTTTGCATATGCGGAACCCCCCGGGGGGCAGTCATGCATACGCGCGGTATACCGTCGCGCTGCGCAGCGGCTGTGAGCGCAGGGAAAGGAGCATGTACGATGACGGAAGCTGATCGCGTGCGACTGCTGGTGATCATCCTCTGGATGACGGCCGCGCATTCATTTTTCACCGGTGTAATGCTTTTCCTGCAGCCGGCTGCGGTGTTGCGCTGGACCGGATTCGCTCCGGTGGGGGAAGCGTTTTTCCCCGCACAGGGCGGTGTTTTTCACGTACTGATGTCCGTGTTGTATGCAGCGGCGGCCCTGCGACGGACCGTCTGGCGCCTGGCGGCCGCGTTCATCATTTTTGTCAAGGCTTCGGCGGCCCTTTTCCTGATCGCCTACTACGTGTTCGCTTCGCCCGTCTGGCTGATCCTGCTTTCCGGTGTGGCGGACGGTATGATCGCGGTTATCCTCGCCTTTTTCCACGGCGAGGGGAGGAGGACGTATGCGTCCGGGTGAAGGCAATGCGGGACTGCCCGGAGTCATCGTCACCGGTGCGTCGGGTTTTGTCGGCAGGCATTTCCTCGAGGCGGCCGAGGGACGCTTCCGCCTGTTCTGCATTGCGCGGCGATCGCAGTTCGAGGCGGGAATCGCGCAGCGGCCCAACCTGCGATGGACGCAGGTTGACATCGCGCATCGCGATGCGCTGCTGGAAGTCGCCCGCTGCGTGCGCCAGCACGGCGGGGCCTCCGTACTGATTCATCTCGCGGGCTACTACGATTTCACCTACCGCGACAATGACGAGTACCGCCGCACAAACGTGGAGGGAACGCGGAACGTGCTGGCGCTCGCCGAGGAGGTGGGCGTTACGCATTTCATATACAGCAGTTCTCTCGCGGCCTGCCGCTTTCCCGGGGACGGGGAGGTGATCGACGAGGACAGTGCGCCGGACGCGGACTTCCCCTATGCGCGCAGCAAGCGGGAGGCGGAGGCGATCATCCGCCTGCATGAAAGCGAGATGCGGCGAAGCATCGTCCGTTTTGCGGCGATATTCAGTGACTGGTGCGAGTATCCCCCGGTGTACGCCTTCCTGCGCACCTGGCTGTCCCGCGCATGGAACGCGCGCATGCTGGGTGGACGCGGCAAAAGCGCCGTCCCGTATCTGCATATCAAGGACCTGATCACACTGCTCATGCGCCTGATCAGTATCGCGGACCGCCTGCCGCGGATCGGGACTTACAACGCCAGTCCCTCACATGTGACCACGCATGAAGAGATGTTCCGTGCGGCGACGACCTGCCTCTACGGCAGCGTGCCCTCGGTGATCCGCATTCCGCGAATGTCGGCGCTGCTGGGCGTGGCACTGCGGCAGGCGTTCGGGTCGCTGACGGGGAAGGAGTACTTCGAGCGCACCTGGATGCTGCGCTACGTCGACCGCGGACTGCGCGTCGATGCTTCGCGGACGCAGGAACTGCTTCGATGGACCCCCTCGGCGCGCTATGACATGCTCCGGCGCATGCTCATCATGGTCGAAAACATGAAAAGTCATCCCGAGTTATGGAGACAGCGCAACGAGGCGGCGCTCGAACACCCGGTGCGGCGTTCCAACCTCATTCTCTACACGCGCCTGCTCGGTCTGCGCGACGATATTCTGCACGATGTCATCGCGCAAATACGCGAAGC
>JAVVFP010000586.1:0-2242 GCA_032250495.1 Bacteroidota bacterium
CAACCCCGTCGGCATCGTGACGCCCTGCGACGATCGCCAGCGCGAGAAGCTGCCGTATTTCCTTGAGCTGCGCGCGTTCGGGTATTTCACGGGAGAGGATGAATCCGAAACGCAGATCGGCCTCGACGGACCGGTGTTCGGTCCGGAGCTCGCCGGGGGCTTCCGCTTCGGCGCCTTCGGCATCGGTCTCGGCGCCGCCTGGTTCTCCGCACGGGACATCAACCGCTTCCCGTTCTTCGTGCACGCCCGTTACCAGCTCGCCATGACCTGCTTCGCGCCATTTCTTTTCGTCCAGGCAGGAACGGTGTTCGACGATCAAAGCGGGGAGACGCTGGGACTCAGCAACCTGCTCGAGGCCGCGCCGAAACTGTTCTCCCTCGGCGCGGGTATCGATTACCCGCTGTCGTCGGCAATGGACATTTCATTCGACCTCGGGTACCGCTACATGCAGCTGCCGACCGCGGTGCTCTGCGACTGCTCCGACCGCCCGGAGCGCGCCGAAGCCACGTATTACAATGAAAGCCACGGAGTGCTGCTCCGTCTCGGCGTGACGTTCTAAGCCGGAGGAAGGAAGATGAATACGCATACAGATAGCATTTACCGTCCCACCACCGCACTGCTGATTGCACTGTCCGCATTGCTGCTCTCCTGCCAGTCGCCGATGGAGCGACCGCCGTCCGAGGCCCGCGACGTCGTCGTGCACGTGCAGACCGACGCGGGGACGCCGATGGAGCTGATCCCGGTCGAAGTCTACGATCTCAGCGTCGCGTCCGCAACGCGGGAACGGCTGGACCGCGAAATCACGGACCCGGCGGGCAACGTCTACTTCCGTTTTGTCATTCCCACCACGGGCGGACGCTTCCGCTTCGTTGTCGGGAATGAAGAGACGGGAATCACCACGCTCGATGCGAACCTGCTCTGCCGCGACACGCTCATGGTGGTGGAGCTCGCCTCCGAACAGCTGCCCTGCTCCGGCAGCATAGAGCGCACGCTGCGCATCGACGATGTCTGCGCGCCGCTCGCGAACGGAGAGCGTTTCACCGACAGCGCGCAGGTGATTTTCCGCAACGGCTGCGACGTGCCGATGACGTACACGCTCAGCGGTCCCGGGGACTCTCCGGCGCTGTCGCTTCTCGTCCTCGACGCCGATGGCAACCTGGTCACCGACCGTCCTTTCACCGTGCCCGCCGGGGGACAGATGACGCTGCGCGCCGTGGCGACGCCGGAAGACAGCGCGCTGCACACGACCGTCTACACGTTCACCGGCACTGGCGCGAAGCAGGCGTCGATGACCATACGCCTCACCGTCGAAGTGGAAGCGCGCAACTGCAACGTGTGCCAGTGTCCTGAGGACGAGATCATCATCGACTTCGGCAGCATACAGTCGCTGCCCGAATCGGAACGGGGCGAAGCGGCCGAGGTCGTTTCCCTGCCGCGCAACAGCTGCCTCTATGACCGCATCGACGACCTGCTCAAGCTGCCGACACTCTCGGATGTGTTTTTCGTGACCGAACTGCCGGCGGTCGGGGTTCCCCCGGGCGGTCGGAGCGCGGTGACGGTGCGCTTCCGCCCGAATCAGCTGGGCATTTATCGCGATACCATTCTCGTCGAGCATTTCCTGCCCGAGGAACAGCGCCGCTGCACGACACGGGTGATACTGCGGGGCAGCGGCTGCGGTCCCGCCTGTGAAGTCGTCGAAGATCCCCGTCTCGTGGAAGACCCGCCCAACAGCTTCGAACTCGACATGGGACGCGTGCGCGTCTACGAGGGCGGTCGCGATGAAATCTGCTTCACCAATGTCGGTGAATGCGGGGTGCTGGAACTGCAGGGGAAGGCCGACCCTGAGACCCCCGGTTTTTCCGTCTCGCCGCCCACGCTTTCCATCGAGGGGGGAGAGACCGCGTGCTTCACTGTGCGCTTCGATGCGTCCGACGAGGTGGTCTGGCCCGAGGGGCACGGCCGTCCGGCAAAAATCGAACATAGCGTGCCGCTGGTCATCAACGGCTGCGGGGCGCAGAAGGACGTGACCGTGCGCGTACTCGTCGACACGCTGCCCGTGCTCTTCTCCCGCTGCATCTACCGGTGGGATCAGAACGGCAACTACGGGTATAATTTCACTCCGGTCGGCGGGAAGGGGGAAGACCGTTATGATCCCGACGCGCTCACCGCGCAGATCACGGATCTCGTCGTGCTCGCGGCGCGCGAAGGCATCGATGCCGATGTGCTCATTCGCAGCGGTTGG
>JAVVFP010000031.1:0-13059 GCA_032250495.1 Bacteroidota bacterium
TGCGCTCCCCGTAGCTGGAGAGTTTCAGGAAATCCACCTCGCAGTCGATGGTGATCTGCCGCACCAGATCGGCGAAGAACATGAACGCGCCGTTGAGCACGCAGATGAAAATCGGGGTTTGTCCCTCCATGTCGCGGTTGATGGACTTCGCCAGCTCTGTGATACGTGCCTGGAGCTCGTCGACGGGGATGAAGGGGATGAAACGATCGCCCTGGATGTCGATGTGCGGGGGAATTTCTACCGTGGGAGTCATGTGCTCTGCAATTTTTGAGTATACGTGAGACGGGCCGGTGTGCCCCCCTCTCCGGAGAGGGCCGCGTGCGCGTCGAGACGCACGCCGCAGACCCAGACGATGCCGTCCGCGCCGCTGAGTACGGGGATGTCCCGCCGGGCGCGCGCCGAATATCCCGCGGAGGCCAGGAAACGTCCCACGGAAGTCGCACGCCTGCTGCCGAGCGGTTCGAAGATGTCGTCATCGGTCCAGGCGCGCAGCGTGAGATCGCTGCCCGTGCGTTCGAGATCGATGAACTCCTCCGACGGATCGTCGTGGAAGCGAATGTCGGAACGCGTGACCTGCTGCAGGGAGAACACGGCGGTGCCGAAGGACAGCTCCGTGCCGGGTGTCACCGCGCACGGTGCGGACCGCGCCTGCTGCCGGCTGATGACGATGGCGTCTCGATCCCTGAAAGCGCGAAAGCCGTCTCGCAGGACGGCCGCGTTTCCCGTCGCGGCATCGATAAGATGCTGCAGGGAAAGGACTTCATCGAAAGTGCCCGCGGAGCCGCGCAGGCGGAAGAGCGCGAGGCGCAGCAGGGCGAACTGTTCGTATTCAAAATACCCTTTCAGGGGCTGAACCGCAACAAAGGCCGCGTTCCCGCGAAGTTGCAGGACCTCGGCGGCCAGGCGGGCGATGTGTATTTCGAGAAAGGCGTCGAGCGAGCGGAAAATTCGCGCGGTATCGACCACGGTGCCAGGCCAGGCGGGACCCGCGTGTGCGCGGATGGCGGGAATGACATTGTGCCGCAGGGCATTGCGCGCGTAGGCGTCGCTGTCGTTGGAGGCATCGTGCCGCCAGGTGAGTCCGCGCGCCGTGGCCTCGCGTTCGAGCTCCCGGCGGGTCTCCCCGAGGAGGGGCCGCAGCAGCCGGCCGCGTGCGGTGGGCATGCCCGCCAGTCCCCGCACACCGCTCCCGCGAAGAAAATGCGCCAGCACCGTTTCCGCCTGGTCGTCGGCGTGATGCGCAAGCAGGACGGCGGCGGCGTCCGCTTCCGCGCGCATTTCCTCCAGGGCCTCGTAGCGCAGGTCACGGGCGATCTCCTGCAGCGATCCCCCCTGCCGCGCGTGCGCACTCCGCACGTCGACATGGCGCACGGCGACGTCGGCAGCGAGGCGTCCTGCGAGCGCGCGGACAAATTCCACTTCCGCGTCGGCGTCCACACGCAGTCCGTGATGCACATACCCGAGCACGAGCCGCAGCGACCAGCGGCGGGCGATATCCGCCGTCACGACAGCGAGCACCGTGGAATCGAGTCCCCCGCTCGCGGCCACCAGCAGGGTGCCGTTCCGCTCGAGGACGCCATGCAGGCGCAGGAATTCCGTGCAGCGCGTGACCAGTGACATCAGCCGTCGGTCCCGTCGCGCGTATCCGCTCCAGCGCCCTGCGTCATTTCCAGCTCCCAGTTCTTCAGCCAGGCAAAATCCTCCGCCAGGCCGACGAGGTGATGCAGCGCGTCCTGGCTGACGGTGAGGAGGTGGCGTTCGGCCATGCCACGGAAATCGTCCTCGGCATCGGACACGAAGTCCTTCACCTTGGCATGGAAGCTGTGCACGCCGTAGGAGAACTCTTCTTCGAGCTTGGTATAGAGTTCGCTTTCCGGTGTCTGCCGCCTGATGGCCGACTGCACGCGCGTGAGGTATTTCGCGGTGAAAGACAGCTCCCCCAGCGCCTCCTGCTTTTCCCGTTCGGCAGCATGCTGCAGGAAGTGCGCCAGCATCTCCGCTTCGCGCAGTCCGTTCCGCGCGTACGCGGAGAGTACCGAGATAATTTCGCGTACCTGGGACGAGATTTCCATGGAAATTCCTTTCTGAAACGAGGGAAACACTTGCAATCTCATAAACATACGGAAATCACGGGGTGCGGGAAAAGGGATTACGTCCTGCGACGCCCGAAGCGGAACTGCGGCCGCGGCTCCGGCGTATACCTGGGTACGCGGACGATGAGGTTCCCGTAACACCGTTGATTTTGTTGCATTTCAAGCGATAAAAAAGTAGTTTGACCTCCTGATGGCACATTGTTTACACAACCCCGAGTTATCGTAGTCACCTTCATAGTTTTTGCGGAGTATTATGAAACGCAGCTTCTTCCACCTGCTGGTTGCTACCCTGTTTGTATCCGTCCTGGCAAACGCCCAGCCTTCGAAAAGCGGTGACGGTATTACCTTCGTCTTTGAAAATCCCGAGGCATCATCCGTTTCCCTCGTCGGTGATTTCAATGCCTGGTCCACCGAAGCCCATCCCATGAGCAAAGCCGAGGGCGGCAGTTGGTCCGTGACAGTCGACCTTCTCCCCGGCACCTATCAGTACGCCTTCATGGTCGACGGCAGCAGCATCGCGATCGACCCCAAGAAT
This sequence comes from Bacteroidota bacterium, assembly GCA_032250495.1. Lineage (GTDB taxonomy): Bacteria > Bacteroidota > Ignavibacteria > SZUA-365 > SZUA-365 > BM516. Next base: position 2,629 of record JAVVFP010000031.1, read on the forward strand.
CCTCTTACTTTCGAATCTGTCGACGGCCGGCGGCTCAACTCGCTGGTTTCCATCGGGGATGACGGCAAGCTCCTGACGCAGGGCTACCCGGTCCGGAAGAACCTGAACGACTCCTATCCGAAGAAGGGCGGCACGGTCTATCTCAACATGGTGTTCCGCCACCATCTCCCGCTGTATTACGACGCGGAGAAGGATCACATCGTCGCTCCCTTCGTGCGTCAGCATGCGCTGCGCGATTACTTCGAGCTCGCGGACGTGATTCAGCGCTACCCGAACGTGCACGCGACAGCGGTGTTGTCGCCGACGTTGCTCTGGCAGGTGCAGGAGATTTATGTCAAGCGCCTCGAACCGTATATCGAGAAATACCGCCCGAACAATCCGCGCTACGCCGATATGGACGGCGCCCGCTTCCTCCGCGAAATGAAGGGCAAGACCGATCCATGGATCGACGCCTGTCTGACGCCGGCCGAACAGCTGAGCGAAGAGGACAAGGCCGTGCTCTACAAGAATGAGTGGAATGCATTCACGATGAGCCAGGTCCGCCTCCATCGCTATCCCGAACTTATGACGCTGTACGAGAAATGGCGCGACAGCAACGGTAACCCGGACTACAGTACACAGGAACTGCGCCTGCTCAAGTTCATGGCCATCTTCAGCAATTTCGACACAGAGTTCTACGAGCGCCGTGTTTCCCTGATCCAGACGGGCACGCGTATTTACCGCTCCCTCGACATGCGCGACCTCGTTTCCTTCCGCAGTGACGGGAAATACTACCTCAAGCGCGAAATCACCGAGGACGACTGCGAGCGCATCGTCGCCTCGATCTGGTATGTCATGGCCAGCATCGTGCCGGCCTTCGACAAGGCACAGTTCAACGCCAAGGCGATGATCGGACAGCTGGAACTGGCAGCGACATCGTACGCCGACGCCGTTCTGCCGCTGCTGATCAACTCGGATGTCGCCAAGGAAGCAGATCCGAACATCAACCTGCCGGCGACGTACGCACATCCGCAGGACGCGGACGCACAGCTGAAAATGTCACTCGCCGCCTACAAAAAATACTTCAACGCCACGCCGATCGGCTACGTCGCCCCGTACGGCGCGATCAGTCCGGCGGTGCTTCCCCTGCTCAAGGACAATGGTTTCGAATGGTTCACCTCCGATGAACAGGTGCTCGCCAACAGCACGCCGAAGAATCTGCCCAGCACGCTTCCCTACATGGTAACGGTGGATGACAAGACCATTTACGGCGCCTTCTCCAACGGCCTGCTGACCAACCGCATCAACTGGGTGTACCGTAACTACTACGCCGAGAATTCCGCCGACGACTTCATCGAGAACGTCCTGGCCATGGCGCCCAACAACCCGAAGAAACACGCACTCGTGACGGTGGTCATCGACGGCGACGACGCATGGGCGCATTACCAGCGCGACATCGACGGCAAGGGTATCATCAACGGCATCTACCGCAAGCTCAACAAGCTGTTCAAGAGCCGCACGGTGGTGTCGGTCACCATGTCCGAGTACATCCACGGCAACCGCATGCGCGGCGTGCCCTCGCACCGCCCGGCGGACTTCGACGCGATACAGCAGCTCGCCGCCGGGTCGCGCTTCAACGGCAAGTTCAATATGTGGATCGGCACGCGTGAGACGAACAAGGCCTGGGATTACCTGCGCCAGACCCGCAAGGCCATCGCAGGCAGCGCGGCCCCGGTGACCACCGAGGAATACCTCGAGAGTTTCACCACGCAGCCGTTCAACTTCTTCTACGGCGCCACCAGTCCCCACTGGATGGAAGCCTTCAACAAGAATTCCGTCATGAACCTGAGTCCGAAGCCCTTCGAGGAGTCCTACCGCAACATGCTCGCCCAGAGCTACACGCTGGCGGGCCTTTCGAAGCCGGCGACGCTCTCCTCCTTCGTCAATCCCTCGGAGTACACGCCGAACTGGAGTGCGCCTCGCAAACGGACGCGCGTGACCTTCATCTGCCGTCTCGTGGACCGTGAAGCCATCACCTCCGTGTTCATCGCGGGCAATCGCAAGGAACTCGCCAATATGGAACCGAACACCATACGGATGTGGGACAACGGCGAGAACGGCGACAAGAATTTCGGTGACAACGCATGGACGCTCGTCGTCGAACTCGACGAGGGCGAATTGCTCTACAAGTACTCGAACTCCGGTGGCCAGGGCACCTGGGATGGAGCGGAAACCTTCCCCGACGAGTGGCGCCGCATCACCATTTCCGGCGACAAGATGACGGTGGAGGATATCTTCGCACGCATCAAGAACCGGTATTGATTATCCGCAAGCAGGACCGGGACATCGCCTGACGATGTCCCGGTTTTTTTTGCCGCGAATACAAATGAACGCCAGCATCCCCCTCTATAACCAGACGCGCTATACGCGGGAAGAACTCATTCGGGATATCGCCGAGCGCGTCGATCCCGTGGATCTGACCACCATACTCGGTGCGTTCGAGATGGCGAGCAGCGTCCATGAATACCAGTTGCGCAACGACTCCACACCGTATTTCTGGCATCTCTCGCGCGTCGCCTCCATCGTGATCCGCGAGCTCGAATACTACAACGGCGATGTAATCAGCGCGGCGCTGCTGCACGATGTGCTCGAGGACAGCGATATCATCACGGCCGAGGTCATCAAGTACAACTTCAATGCCTACATCTCCTATATCGTCGAAGTGCTGACCAAGAACATTCACCTGCTGGGCGTGCAGCGCGCGCAGGAGGACGGTGAGTATATCGAACGCCTGCGATTCGCCAGCGTGGACTGCAAAATCGTCAAGTTCGCCGAGCGCCTCGACAATTACCGCTGCCTGGAATTCGGGGTCAAGCGCAATCCCTTCCGCTACATCGAGGAAACCGAGCGCGATTATTACCCGATGGCGGAGGCGGAGGACAGTGACATGCTGCGCCGCATCGTCGCGGAAATGGACAGCATCAAGCACAAACTCTTTACCTAGCGTCATTCCCCCTCTCCTGCGTACATTCCCTGAAGCACCGTCCGGCAACGGACCCTGTTTCACCCTGCACGAGGCATCATGCGCCTGCTCATCCAGCGCGTCTCCCGCGCATCCGTCACCGTCGACTCCCGCATCACCGGCGAAATCGGTCCCGGCCTGCTCGTCCTGCTCGGCGTGCGCCATGGTGACACCGAAGAAGATGCCCGTTACCTGGCCTCCCGCCTGCTGCGTCTCCGCGTTTTCAATGACGCGGACGGAAAGATGAACCTCTCGGTCGACGACACCGGCGGCAGCGCGCTGGTGGTATCGCAGTTCACCCTGCACGCGGACACGCGCAAGGGGAACCGTCCCAGCTACGGCCACGCCGCGGAAGCGGAACTCGCAGAACATCTCTATGAATTGTTCATCGCGGAGCTGCGCGGCCTGATGGGACAGGACCGTGTCGCTACCGGTGAGTTCGCCGCGATGATGGAGGTCGCCCTGGTCAACGACGGACCGGTCACCATTCTTCTGCAGAGCAAATCCGAGTACGCCGATGCCTGACCGCCATGGCAACCGCCGCGTTCTTCTCGTCTTCCTCGACGGTGTGGGACTCGGGACGCGCGATCCGCGGCGCAATCCCCTTTTCGCCGCGCCGATGCCCTTCCTCCGTTCGCTGCTCGGAGACCTCCCCTCACTCGGCCGGCGCAGCATCTCTTCCGCGGACGCGATCTGCCTCGCAGCGGACGCCAATCTCGGCGTTGCCGGACTCCCGCAGAGCGGTACCGGGCAGTCGACGCTCTATACGGGCATGAACACCGCGCGCATCATCCGACAGCACTTCGGTCCGTACCTGTACTCCACACTGAAGCCCGTGGTCGAGGAGCACAATGTCTTCGAACAACTCGGCGGCAACGGCGGCGCACTGTCGGTCGCCCTCGCGAACGCCTTCCCCCAGCGCTTCTTCGACTACCTCGAGGGGCCGCGCCGCCGCATGGTCGCCGGCATGTACGCCGCGCTGACATCCGGCGTCCCCTTCCGCGACATCGACGCGCTCAAAAACGGCATCGCGGTCTCCACCGACATCACGGCCGAACGCTGGGCGCAGATCGGACACCCGGATGCGCCCGTGGTCTCGGCCCGGGAAGCGGGCAGCATACTGGCCGGCGTGGCGGACAATCACGATTTTACACTCTTCGAATATTTCCTCACCGACAAGGCGGGTCATGAGATGGACATGGACTTCGCGGTGTCCACGCTCACACACGTCGACGAACTGCTGCGCGGCATCTACGAACACGTGGACCGCACGCGAACCCTGGTCATCGTGACCAGCGATCACGGCAACATCGAAGAAATCGGCATCAAGACGCATACGCGCCATCCCGTCCCCGTGCTGCTGTTCGGAAACCGGGGGGATTTTCCCGTGGGGTCAGTCCGTTCCATCTCGCATCTCGTTCCCGCCATACGTAGTTTCCTCCAGGGATAGCACCTACGCACAGGGAGAAAATCGTTGCGTATTTCCTGGCGCCGCATCGCGGGACTCCCCGCCATGCGCATTCTGCTGTTTTTCGCACTGGGCATTCTGCTGCAGTGGCATTTCCCGCTCCCCGGCCGCACGCTGCTGGCGGCAGCGGTCGCCATGCTCGTCCTCACCGTGGGACTCGCCATCGCGGCGTCCCGTCGTCGGGCGCTGCGGCCGCTGCGCGACGCGACACTGCTTCCCCTCCTGCTGCTCTGCGGCATGCTGCGCACGGCGGACGCACTCGAGGTTCAGGTGCCCGCGCTGCTGCGCTGGGCCGACCTCCCGGACAAGCGCGTGCTGACCGGTGTCGTCGCGGACGAGGTGCGCATGAGCGCGGATCGCCAGCGCTTCCGGCTCTCCTGTCGCAGTATCGACACCGACAGCGGATCCGTGCCGGTGGAGGGCTGCGTACTGGTCAGCTGGCGGCGCAGTCGCTACGATGCGCATGACACCTTGCGTCCACTCCGTCGCGGTGACCGCGTCCGGCTGCGGGGACGCCTGCGCACGCCTTTACCACCGCGCCAGCCGGGAGGCTTCGACGCACGGCGCTGGCTGATCGGGACGCACTGCCTCCTCCAATGCAGCGTTTCGAAAGGCAGCGACCTGGCAGTGACAGGTCATTACACGCCGGGCGTGTTCGCGGAAGCCGTGCACGCCGTACGTCATTTCACCCGCCACGCACTCGGGACACTCTATGCCGCCAGGCATTCGGCCGTAATGGCGGGCCTGCTGCTCGGCGACCGCAGCGGCATCGACGACGATGTGATGGAGGATTTCCGGCGCAGCGGCATCATGCATATCCTCGCGGTGTCAGGCCTGCATGCGGGAATCATCCTGCTGCTCGTCTTCATTCCCACCGAGCGCCTTCCCTACCCGCTGCGCGCCCTGCTCGCGGCTGCAGGACTCTGGGCTTTCGCGGCTGTCACCGGCTTTGCGCCGCCGGTAACACGCGCCGCCGTGATGGGCAGCCTCGCCATGGGGGGCGTGGTGCTGCAGCGCACGGGCAGCGCGGTAAATGCGCTCGCCGCCGCGGGACTGATCATACTCATGACCGATCCACTGGAGCTGACGGGCCTGAGTTTCCAGCTCTCCTTCACCGCGGTGCTCGGCATATTGCTTTTTCACGAACGCGTCTCCGCCGCGCTGCTCCGGCCGCTGCCCCGTGCCGTCCGCCGCAGGAACATCACGCAGAAGGCCGCCGCCCTCCTCTCGCTCACGATCAGTGCGCAGGCCCTCTCCCTCCCCCTGCTCCTCGACGCCTTCGGGCAGGCCAGTCCGGCGGGACTGCTCACCAACCTCGCTGCCGTGCCCCTCGTGTTCGTCGTTGTAAGCTGCGGGGTGCTGGCCGTCGGCGCCTTCCCGCTGTCCCCCTGGCTGGCGGACTGCTTCGCGGCGACCTCCGCAGCCTGTCTCGATGGCATCCTGTCGCTGTCCCACGCACTCGCCTCCCTTCCCGGCGCGACCGTCGCCCTGCCTCACCTGCCTGTGCCCCTGCTGCTGGCCTGCGTGTCCGCCGTGATCTACATCAGCTTCTCACAGGGACGGCTGCGGCAGAAAGCGGTGCTGATCCTGCTCGCGTTCGCCGCACTCTCTGCGCTGACACCGCTCGTGCAGGAGAGCGATGAAGGGAACCTGCGTGTCACCTTCCTCGATGTCGGCCAGGGGGATGCGGCGGTCATCGAACTGCCCGGCGGCGGCGCCATGCTCATCGACGCCGGTCCGGGAGGCGACGGGGGCGATGCCGGCAGCCGGAACATCCTGCCCTGGCTGCGGCGACGCGGCATTGAGGGACTGCGGGGACTGCTCATCACGCACCCGGACGAGGACCACCGCGGCGGCGCGCTCTCGGTGCTGCGCGGTGTCGCCGTCGACACCGTGTATGTCGGCGGGCGCTGGTCGGCGGAGGGTGCCGCCGCAGCGCTCGACAGTGCGATGCGTGTGCATGCACGCGGCGTGCGCGACGTGCGCAGTGGTGAGCGGTTGGACCTTGACGAAGATGTGCGTCTGCTCGTGCTCTCTCCCCCCGGGGGGAACGATATCGAGGCGGGAAACGGGAACTCCGTTGTCCTGCTACTCATCTATGGCGCAACGCGCTTCCTGTTCACCGGTGACGTCGACGCGGAGGCCGAGCGGCGCATGCTGCGTGAATGGGGGCCGCTGCTGCAGGCGGATGTTCTCAAAGTCGGACATCACGGCAGCACGACCAGCAGCTGCCCGGCCTTTGTCCTGGCGGTGCGGCCCGCACACGCTGTCATCAGCGCGGGACGGAACAATCACTTCCGTCATCCGCGAGCGGAAATTCTCACGCGTCTCCGCCTGGCGGGTGCGCGCATTTCGCGCACGGACGTGGAAGGAACGCTTTCCTTCGTGTCCGACGGCCGTCGTATCGTCAAGGACTCCGGATCACCCTGAACGAAGAATTCTCATTCCCCGCGTTCCTTCCTGAGATCTTCCATGATCCCCTGCACCGTTGCACGCTCGGCGGCGTCGTAGTTCACCGCGGTCAAGACCAGTCCCTGCGGCGGTGCGAGCATGGGCGCGCGACGGCGATCGCGCGCGCCGAGCAGCGCGGCGAAATCCCGGGGCGAGAGTTTATGCCGGCCGACCTGCACGAGTCCGCCCACCAGGCAGCGCACCATGCCCTGCAGGAAGCGATTGGCCTTGATGGTAAAGCGCGTCACTTCACCGGCGTTTTCCCAGCCGACATCGAACACGTGACAGTAGTGATGTTCCAGTTCCGGCACCCGCTTGGAAAAGGACGTGAAATCGTGCGTCCCCTGCAGGTGCGGGACTGCCTCGATGATCGCTTCGTGATCGATGCCTGCATACAGCATCCATTGCGTCCTGCGGTGCAGGGAATTCCGGGCATGGGCGATGGTATAGCGGTAGCTGCGTGAGGATGCGGAAAAGCGCGCGTGGAAATCATCCGCAGCCTGCGCGGCTTCATGCACGGTGATGTCCGGCGGCAGCGCGGCGTTGAGCGCCCGGACCATGGTGTCGCCGTCGAGCTGCAGCGCGATGTCGAAATGCGCCACCTGTCCGGTGGCGTGTACGCCGGCGTCCGTGCGTCCGGCCCCGTGTACACGTACAGCGGTGGAGAACAGTTTCTGCAGGGCGCTCTCGAGCACTCCCTGGACGGAGCGTCCGTTGGGCTGCAGCTGCCAGCCCACGAAATCTCCGCCGTCGTACTCCACCACGATACTGTACCGCCGCGTCTGCGATTCCGGCATGTGTTCATTACTCCTTGCGTTCGTCATCACCGGAAAATACTGCCGCACGGATCGAATCAAAATCCGCACGATTCCGCCGCATGTCCTCCTGCAGGGAGGTGAGAAGCGTCTTCGCGTCCGTGAATCCGAGCACGGCCGCCAGGAGGCGGCGCTGTCCCTCGTCCTCGGGGAAATGGTTGCCGGGAAGGTCGAGAAGCACCCGGAAAAACAGCTGCATGCGCCGCAGACGAAGGGAGCGGTCGCGCATGCGCATGAGCCTTTCCCCGTGCTGCGGCCACGCCGCCGCTTCGCGTTGCAGCGCGGGGGAGGTATTGCCCGCATCGCGTCCACCCGCGGCCATGGTCAGCAGCTGTGCGGTGAACTCGCAATCCACGAGTCCCCCGGGCGATCGCTTGATATCGATGAACTCCGCCCTGCGAAAACGGTTCCGCGGTTCCATTTCCGCGCGCATGCGGCTGATTTCCCCGACCCCGGCGCGCGACAGCGGCATCGCAGCGGTGAGTCCGCGTATATCGGCTTCCACTTCTGCGGCCAGGTCCGGCGCACCCGCCACGACGCGCGCGCGAAGCAGGGACTGCCGTTCCCACAGTGCGGCGCGGCCGTCGTGATAGCGGCGCCAGGCCCGGTGCGTCACTACCAGTGGAGCGCTGCCTCCCTCGGGACGCAGTCTCGCGTCGACCTCGTACAGTCTTCCCGCACCTCCCGGGGACTGCAGGTCCGCGATCAGACGGCGGGCGCGCCTCTGCGCTGCTTCCTGCTCCGCCGCGCCGCCCTCGCCGCAGAGAAAAATGACGTCGAGATCGCTTCCCGGAATCAGTTCACGGCCACCGTATTTGCCGAGTGCGAGAACGACGAAGGGGATGTCCGCTGCGTCGTCCCTTGCGAGTGCGCGTTGGAGCAGCGCATCCGCGGTCTCGGTCAGCGCGGCGGAATAGCCGTCGATGTCGAGATCACCGAGGAGAAGTCGTCCCATGGCCCCGACGTCCCGCACGCGCTGCAGGCGCGCGGCATCGAGTTGGGTCTCGTCGCAGCCGGTAAAAACGAGTTCGAGTGCGAGCGGATCCGTATCCAGCCGCCGCAGTTCCACGGGTGCGGTCGCGGCGAGACGCAGGAGCATGCGCCGCGCGGGCGCCTGTTCGAGCATTGCGATCAGTGCCGCGGGAACGGGCGTGCGATACATCAGGCGTTCGAGGGTGGCGAGCGCCTCGTCGGGCAGGCATTCCGCCGCCGCTTCCTCAAGCAGCACGGGCTGCAGTTCCTGCATGCGGCCGCGGTCCCGCGCACTGTGTGGCCGGCTCCCTCGTCCGTTGGACAGGTCACGGAGAAGCAGTCGGACGTTCCCGGCATCGCGGTAGGCGGACGGAAGGTCAGGAGCTTCATCCACTGCCGCGGCGGGAGCGAGCACGCCCTCGCAGATGCGCTGCACCGCGGTGCGCGTGTCCGTGAGCCGGCGCGTGAACGCCTCGACCCCGGCAAAATCCAGTTGCCAGGCCAGGCGCTGCAGGTCCTCCACCTCGCGGGGCAGCGTGTGCGTCTGTTCGAAGGCTTCGAGCTGCAGGGCATGTTCGACGCGGCGGAGAAACAGGTAGGCGTCGCGCAGCAGCGCTTCCTCTTCCAGTGTGAGCAGGGAAGCGGAGGCGAGTGCGTTGATGGACTGCAGGGTGGAGGGTGTACGGAGTTCGACGAGTCGCGGCGCGTGCAGCAGCTGCAGCACCTGCAGACTGAACTCTATCTGGCGAATACCGCCGCGCATGTGTTTGACATTGTCCTCGAGCGCATGAAGCTGCGTCAGGCGCTGCTGCACGTCCCTGCCGAGTTCGGAGGGCAGCTGCTGCACGGTGCGGGGATACACGAAGGGCGCGAGCGCCTGCAGCACCGTGCGACCGAAGCGCAGATCGCCCGCACAGGCCCGCGCGCGCAGCAGCATCTGCCGCTCCCACAGCGCGCCGCGCGATTCGTAATACGCGAGCGTGGCGGGGAGGGACAGTGCGAGCGCGCCGGCACCGCCGTCGGGACGAAGGCGCAGATCCGTTCGGTAGAGCATGCCCTCGGGCGTGACTTCGGTCAGGATGCGTACGAATTCCTTCACGGCGGCGATCACGCGCTGACTGTTCCCCTCGTCTGCTTCGCCGAAAACCAGCATCAGGTCGATATCGGAGCTGTAGTTGAGCTCCTGTCCCCCGAGCTTCCCGAGCGCCAGGATGGCCACCGGCACGGTGATGTCCGTCCCGGAGCGCTGCGCCGTGGTCGCGCAGGCTTCCTCCCAGGCGCCGGCGACAACGGCGTCCGCCAGCGCACTGAGCTCAGAGAGGACGGCACGCATGTCCTTGACACCGAGCACATCGGCCGCCGCGATGCGAAGCAGTTCGCGTCGCTGAAGTCGGCGCAGGGCGTTTCTCCTCTGCGCTCCCTTTGTAAAACGCTCCATGACCGCCTGCACTTGCTCCCGCAGCGCGGCAGGCGACGGTTGCTGCTGCAGTACATCCGTGGTCAGCAGCCAGCGAAACAGGCTGGCGTCACGAACCATGGTGTCGGCCAGCCAGCGCGAGCAGGTGACGAGGCGGAAGAAGCGACGCAGGAGGCCGGGCACGCGCAGCAGGTCTTCGAGCACAGTCGTGGGGTTGAACGACGCCTCCACGAAGCGGTCGAGATGCACCAGGGCACGTTCGGGATCGGGGACTTCGGCGAGTTCGCGGTCGAGCAGCGTCTCCATC
>JAVVFP010000587.1:0-2235 GCA_032250495.1 Bacteroidota bacterium
GTCCAGCTGAGATATACTTCGCCCCGCAGTCTCCCCAGCAGTCCTTCAAAAGCGCGGACGCTGCGAGACGGCTGCTCTTCGGCCAGGGGAAGGTCGCTCTCCGCAGCGTCGTTGATGCTGCGCCGTTCATCATCGAGCAGAACCGGGTTCTGGGCTGTTGACCGCGGGAGCGTCTCGGCGCCCGCTCCAAGTATGAACGTGCGTTCCCGGCCGCTGTAGCCTCCTCGTGTCGCGAGGCTTATGTGCAGGTGCCCCGGTTGCGGAGTCGTGACCCGCAGGGGTTCCGTCCCGGGTTCCTGCAGCACGAGCGGGAAGGTGATGCCGTGAATGTCCTCATTGATGATGCCGGCGATCGCGGCCGGATCCGCGCGCAGATCCACCCCACGGCGGTACTCTTCGAACAACGCCGCCATTTCTTCCAGGGCCTGCTGTTCGCCGGGGAACTTGTCGCGCGACATCTCGGTGACGAGTACGCGCAGTCCCTCCGCAACCGCGTGCAGCGAAAGGCAGCCCTGCCCGTCCGTCGCGGGCGTCGTCTCCAGCAGCCGCGCGATCCACGCCCGGTTCGCACGGTACTCATGCAGCTGTTTTTCCGTTCCGTCATCCGTATCCGCTGACGCCACGCGCTCTTCCAATTCCCGTATGCGCGCGTCGACGCGAAGCAGACAGCGCTCGCGACCCCGGCCGATGGCGGTTTCCCGCAGCATGGCGGCGCAGGAGAGACGGCCGCCGCGAACGCCGGATGATTTCCACTGTGAGAAATCCGGTACCCCGTCGTACATCATCCGCACCAGGTGCGCGGTATGGAAATCGGTGCTGATCCAGCGGAGGTAGGCGGTTACCGTCCGCGCCGCTTTGCTGTAGTGCAGGGGGACGCCGGGATCGAAGGTGCTGGGAATGTCCAACTGGCGGCTGAGTTCGTATACCAGCGGCAGCATGTCCTCGCGCAGCAACACGATTTCCGCATCCTCCCAGCCAGTGCCCGCCGCCGCCGCCCGGAACGCTGCGCGTATCTCCCACTCCACGCGCTGCGCACGCCGGAAATGCAGCTGCCGCAGCGTATCGTCCGCGGGAGCGAGCACAACGATATCCCCGCTCTCCTCGAGCAGTCGCCGTTCGACGGCCGGGAGCAGCGCGAGGACGCCGCTCTCGACCAGGAGTATCCTCTCGCACGACATCCCCTCGGGTGACATCCGCTCTCCTGCGGTGCGCAGGGCCTCGGTGATCAGTTCCGCCCGCGTCGCCTGTCCCCGGCGTCGGCAGGACCCGGCGAATGCCGCGGCCAGACGACGAACGTCCTTCGCCTTGGCGGCGTCGCCGAAATGCCGAAGTGGGAGGGCGGCGGGATCCAGCGCCGCGAGCCGGCATTCCTCGAACTCGTGCAGCAGTGCACGGTGAAAGCCCCTGTTCCCTCGCATTGGTGCATAGCGTGAGGTGGGGTCGAGTTCCGTTGCGCAGATTTCGCCCAGCATACGCAGGGCCTCTCCCTCGGTGAGCCGTCCCCGGCAATACGGGTGCCTCTCACCGAGAATGCGTCGCGCCAGTCCTTCCACACTCAGGGCGTGCAGGTTCAGCCAGGGGGTTCCATCGAGCATGCAGCGCTCGCGCAGCTGTCTTCCGCCGCCCGCATGCGCCGTGATGATGATTTTTTCGGTGAACAGGTGTTCCCTGCATACCGTCGCGATATCCCCGGTCCGCTGCATGACTCTCCGTGTGTGATCCATCTCGCCTAAAATAGGAAAACCCGCGCCGTATCGGAACCGGAGACCGTTCCCGCCCGTGGGGCCGGACAGACGAAAAACAACCCATACTTGACAACGTATATCCGAATACGTATACTCTAGCGTGAATTAACAACGAGCTGGTTATGATGTCCGCGGCATGCGCAGGGAGTACCGTGCCCGGGAAGAGGTGGAAGCACCTCGATGCTGCGATGCAGCTGACGTATCGGCCTGAGTACGACGTGCATGCATTTTACATAGAATAAGGAGTCAGTATGAATCGTTGGATACGCTTACAGGGTTTTCTGTTTGCTGCCATGTTCCTCGCTGCGACCGCCTTCGGACAGGCGCCGCAGCCAGGGTATGATGCCCCGGCGCCCGGAATTTCAGGGGTGACGGTGCAGGATCAGGACCTCGCGGTCATTGAAACGAATTGCGCGGATATCGATCAGGCGATCGATCTGCGCAACGCGCTTGTTGAGAACGGGGCGGTGGTTTCCATCATCACGTCTCC
>JAVVFP010000032.1:0-12975 GCA_032250495.1 Bacteroidota bacterium
CGCATCGTCCGCACCCTGTTGCAGCACCACGCGGAAGGTATCGCGCTCGAGGGTGACGTCGCGGAAGCGTGAGGGTGCGATGGCCACTTCGACGCTGCCGGAAGCATCACCCAGGTCCACACCGTCGCCGCGCGCGTTGAAATCGAAGGTCAGGTCGCTGGACATGCCGTCATCGGCGAGCAGCTTTGAGAGATCGAGTTTCTCCGCTTCCCCGCTGAGCTGGAAGCCGGTGATGCTGTCGGTACGAAAACTCATTCCACCCCGGCAATCCAACGTGCTGGAGCCTGCGTGCGAGGTGAGGTCGAGGGTGAGGCTGTCGCGGCGAACGTCCACCGAAAGGCGCAGGTCGTCCGCGAGGTAACGCTGGTAGCGTGATGAATCGGCGCGGACATTGAGCTGCGCAACGATATTCCCGATGCGCGTGCCGCGTCCCTTGATCGCCGCCTGCACCGTGAGGGAGGAGCTGAGCTGTGGACTGCGCAGCAGGCGGGACAGGTCCATCCCGCGCGTGCGGACCATGCCGTCGTACACGAGTTCCTCACCGCTGAGATCGAGCGTGATACGTCCCGCCGCCGCACCTGCGTCAGATTCCATATCCATGGCCGCGACGAACGTCAGCGGCTTCCCCTCGAAACGCAGCAGCGAGAATTCCGCGGTACCGATTTCCTCGAGGTCCGGGACGGACACGCCCGGCAGCAGCAGGGGGATGTCCTCCCCGTGAATATGGGTATCGTCACTTATCACGTCGATATGCATGTCCGTGCCTTCGAGGATATCACGGAGCCGACCGCTGAAGGAGATACTGCTCCTCTCGGCTTCGAGGCTCAGATCCTTGATTTCGAGGTCGCGCAGACTCCCTTCGACTTCCAGCGCCAGTCGCGCGGAACTCCCGAGAATATCGAGCGAGGGCATGAAGTACTGCAGATCGCGCAACAGCACACTCGGCGCGTCGAGCGACACGCGTATGGGAAGATCCGGGAGGCGCGCACTGTCGAAACCGGCGAGGACGTCGACACTGTCGACGGCGGCGCTCATGATCACACCCGAGCGCCCCGTCTGCAGGGAAAGATCGTCGATTGATACGGATCGCGGGGTGAGCAGGATGTCCCCGGACAGATTTTCCAGTGAGACTTCACCGAAGGCGTTCCTGCACGCGAAACGGTCGATGGAGACGCTCTTCTCCTCGCCGGTAATGCGCGCGGAAAGAGCCAGGTTGATATCGGTCAGCTTCATATGCGCGGGGTCGAGGCGGTCACTGCGCGCCGGTCCCCCGGAGGAGGAGTCGTAGACGAGCAGCATGCCGTCGAGAATGCGCAGGTAATCGACACGGATATCCCAGTCGAACGCCGCGGCGGTGCTGTCCTCGTCCTCTTCGGCGGGAGGAAGCATGGTCTTGATGTTCCAGTCGCGTCCCGCCGCGCGTGTCACGTAGATGCGCGGCGCGTTGAGCGTGAGTTCACGGACGTTGGCGATCTTCCAGGGGAGACGGAAGAGATTGTAACGAAGGACAATACTCCTGATCTCCGCGATGCTCCCGTGCTCGTCCCTGAGATGCACACCGGAGATTTTCCATCCCGAGAACAGGTTACCGTCGATGCTCTCTATCGTCAGTGTGGCATTGAGCGTGGAATCCGCCGTCTCCGTGAGGAAATCACGCAGCAGAGAACGGAACGATTCTGTTTCGGTGTAGCCGATGCCCCCCGCCAGCAGCAGGACAAGGACGAGACCGGTAAGTGCCGTAAAGCGGAACAGCCGCAGGATCAGGGGCCGGCGGGGTCTCGCATCCGTGCGCTCATCGTTCGTTTTTGCAGTATCGCTCAATGATGGTCGAAATGATGTTTGTGGAGGACCGCCCCTCGGTCAGGGGTATTGTCAGCACCTGTCCACCTGCGGACTCGACTTCCGTACGGCCCACGATATCGTCGAGCGTGTAATCCCCGCCCTTGATCAGAACGTCGGGACGCAGTTCGGTTATCAGGTGTATCGGTGTATCATCACCAAAAATGACGACATAATCAACCGCACGCAAGGCAGAGAGCACTGCCGCCCTGTCTTCTTCGCCGACAATGGGTTTGCCGGGGCCTTTCAGCCGCTGTACGCTGTCGTCGCTGTTGAGTCCTACCACAAGAGCATCCCCGTGCGCGCGGGCGTCGGCGAGGTACTCGCAGTGGCCGCGATGCAGGATATCGAATACGCCGTTGGTGAACACGAGCCGCTTTCCCTCCTGCCGGAGGCGCTGACGCTCGATTCTCATATCCTCGAGTGGAAGCACACGTCCCATCAGTCCCGCACTCCCAGCTTGCCGAGCGCCGCATCGAAGAGCTTGTCGCGATCGACGGGAACGATGCCGACTTCCTCGCACACGAGTCCACCGGCGAAATTCGCGATGTGCGAGGACTCGACCAGTGTTGCGCCGCTCGCCATGGCGACGGCGAGAGTCGCGATGACGGTGTCACCCGCCCCGGAAACATCCGCCACCTTTCGCGCCCTGGTCGGCACGCGGGTCACGCTGCCGTCGTCATCGAGCAGCAGCATGCCGAGTTCGCCGAGCGTGAGCAACACGTGTCGGCAGCCGAGTCGCTCCCGCAGCATGCGGGCGGCCTCCGTGAAACTCTGTTCGTCGCTGAGCCGGCGTTTCAATGCGTCCTCGGTTTCATTCCTGTTGGGTTTGAAAACGGTGACACCCTTGTACTCGAAAAAGTTGTTGAACTTCGGATCCACGAGCACGGGAATGTCATGACTGTTGGCGAGTTCTATCACCTGCCGTATGAGCGACGGACCGATCACCCCCTTGTTGTAATCCTGAAGGATGATGTTGTGAATGGAACCGATATGGTTTTCCAGCCGGTCGATCAGCCTGCGGGTCGTATCTTCGCTGATCTGCTGCCTGTCCTCGTAGTCGATGCGCACCACGTGCTGGCTGCCGGCGATGATACGCGTCTTCACCGTGGTGGGACGATCGCTGTCCTCGACCAGGAAGTCCGTGATGATATTCTCCTGGGCAAAGATGCCTTTCAGTTCGTTGGCGTTCGTGTCGCGCCCGACCACGCCGAAGAGCACCGGCACGGCACCCAGGCTCTTGATGTTGAGCGCCACGTTCGAGGCGCCGCCGAGATGATTACTTTCACTGTTCACGTCCACCACGGGAACGGGGGCCTCCGGGGAGATGCGCGAGACGCGGCCCCAGATGTAGCGATCGAGCATGACATCGCCGACAACCGCTACGAAGCGGTTCTGTATCTGGCTGAAAATGTCATGCAGGCGAATTTCGTCGAATTTCATTGTTCTCTGCTCGTGTGGGAATGGCGATTCTGCTCACAATGTACGTCGGAAATACTGGTTGAGCCTGCTCCAGGCGGCCTGCGTGTTTCTCCGATGAAAATGTTCGTGCTGCGGATTGAAGAAAAACCGGTGTGCCTCCTTGTAATAGAACACGTGCAGGTTTTTCCGCGCTTCCATGAAGCGTTCGCGCAGCTGGTTGACGTCCGCTATCGTGCACGCGGGGTCGAACTGCGCGACATGCAACTGCAATGCCGCGTCGGCTTCCAGCATACCGGCGAGGGCCTCGATGCCGCCGGCGGGATAAAACAGTGCCGCGCTGCGAAAAAACGGGAAGCGGCGTACGGCCTCTATGGCCACGTTGGCGCCGATGTCGAAACCCAGCAGTCCGACACTGCCCGTACAGCCGGAATCGTTCATGATATCGACCGCCACCTCCGTGAGAAGCACGGCATCGAGGCTGTCGACGTCTGCGGCGGGCATGCCCGTCAGGGCCTGCATCGGGGCGGAGCGCAGCGGGAGCGCGTAGGCGCGATAGCCAAGCGTCGCGAGCACCTTCAGCGCGGCGCGGACGTTCTCCTGCAGTCCGAAACGATCGGAGAGCACGATGACCGCGGGACGCTGCGGCGAGCCCGCGGGCAGCGCGTACTCGACACGAACACTGTCCCCCTGCGCATGGAAGAAGCGCGCACGCACCTCCGGGTTCTGTGCGAGAGCCGTCAGGGAAAGGACGGCGAGCAGCAGGAAAATTCCTGCGGTGCGTGACATCACGGCAGGGGATGGTTTTCGTGGAACAATTGCAGCCGCTGTTCGAGCTCCGGCAGCTGGGCTTCGGATACCAGGGACACGCAGGCACGGATGCCCTCGACGCGCTCGCTGCCGGTGTTGGCCAGGGAAATCGCGCTTATGCCGTAATACAGCAGTTCCTCTATCAGCTGCACACCGTCCAGCCCCGGGTACGCCACGGTGAAATAGAAGCCGTCCGCGATGGGTTCATCCTCGTCCTTGTCGTAGACGATGTGGAAGCCATTGTCGATGAAGTACTTTTTCATGATGCGCGCGCGCTCTCCGTATACCTTCACCTCATCGATGAAACGGTAGGTGGCGTCGTTCGTCGCCTTGAGCAGTGCCGCGAGTCCGTACTGCGCCGAATGCGTCACACCGGCGCTGACACTGTAGGCGGCGCCGTATACTATGGCCCTTCCGAAGGTTTTCTGCGTGTAGTAGCGCGTGAGGCCCGGAATTTCACGCGCGAAAAGTGCGTCGGAAATCGCGAGCATGCCGATGCGCTGCCCCGCGTAGGAAAAGGCCTTGGAGCTGGAAATCAGGAGGATGTAGTTGTCGGTATACTTGCCGACGGAGGGCTGGAACGGCGGTGCGCCCGGGACGGAATAGTCCTTACGAAAGTCCATGGTAAAGTAGGCCAGGTCTTCCATGACCACCACGTCGTATTTCGTGGCCAGCTCCCCGATGATCTGCAGCTCGGTATCGGTGAAGCAGATCCAGGTCGGATTATTGGGATTCGAGTACAGTATGGCCGAGACGTTGCCCTCGCTGAGAATTTCCTCGAGTTTCGCGCGCAGCGCCTCGCCGCGGTAGTTGTAGACATCCAGGCTGCGGTGTTTGATGCCGAGGCCGTTGAGCTGCTGCTTGTGCACCGGGAAACCGGGATCGAGGAAAAGCACGGTGTCCTTCTCCGGGTTCATGCGTCCCACGACCAGCCAGGAGATGAAGCTGCCGCTGGTCGATCCGGTGCAGGGGATGCAGCCACGGGGACTGACCTCGAGATCGATGAACAGTTTGATGAGCCGGGAAATCTCGACTTTCAGCTCGGGGATGCCCTCGATGCTGGGATAGAATGAAGCGCATCCCTCGTCGAGCGCCTTTTTCTCTGCATCGATGCCGATCTGCGCTGCGGGCAGTCCGGGAATGCCCATTTCCATGCGAATGAACCTCGTCCCGCTCGCATGCTCGATTTCATTGATCAGCGTACGAATTTCTCGGATGGAGGAGCGGCCGATGCTGCTGAGGCCGCTCGCCTGAATCTTCTCATCGACGATCTGTCGGTCAATCGGTGTAGCTTTCATGAAAACGCCTGCAATTGTATTTCGTGGATACGGTGTCGCGAGCCTTTTACGGGAATTCTCGGTTCTTCCCCGTCATATCGGTCAAAAATACGCAAAATCCGCACCAAAAAGGAACCGTCACCCGCCTTCCACGGATGGAAGAGGGGTGACGGTTCACGCTGCGGGAGCGCAGTCGCCGGTCATTCGATTCCGGCGCGCGGACCGGTCATACCGGTCGTTCGATCCTGGCACGCATACCGGACTGGCCGGTCATTCGATGTCGACTGTCTCCTTTTCACCGGAGGGCTCATGGGCGCTGCGGCCCTGGTCGCCGCTCAGCGCGGCCTTGCGCACATCGGTGGGAATCTCGTAGGCCTCGAGGCGACGTGCCTCCGCCGCACGGCGACTGCGGGCGACGAGGAAGCCGAGCACCATGACGATGATGCCGATCCAGACGATGCTGATGAAGGGTTCGAGCGTCACCTCGGCGACCAGCGTTTCACGAAGGTCGTTCGGATCCACGGCGATATTGGGGTTCTTCAGTCGTACCTCGATCTGCGAGAGCGCGAGGTTCTCCTGGTTGGGCGTCATGCCCAGCACCTCGATCTGCAGGTCGCCGGCGGCAACCACCGCAGGCTTGCTGTCCACTCCCTCGGGACCGGTCACGCGCGTGGCGGTGAGTTCTTCCGCCTCCTCACCGTACTTTTCGACGTGGAATACGCCGCCGGTGCGGAACGACTCGCTGGTGCGGGAGTTGTTCATGTCGAAATCGAGGAAAGTGACGCGGTACCCGGCATATTCGAATGTCTGTCCCTTGGTGTAGGCGAAGCGCTTTCCACCTTCGGGATCCGCCTCGAACAGCGCCTGCGGTTCGACGTAGATGTCCTTTACGAAGGATTTGGCAATGCCGGGATTGCGCATGATCTGTTCCTGTCCGCCGTAATTGGAGACGAACATGACGGTGTTGACGGTTTCTATCTCGTCGCCGGTGGCGACGTCGTCGATACGGACCTTGAAGTAATAGCGCTGACCGTTCCAGAAGGTTTCGAAGCCCGTGTAGGTGAAGCGGTAGCCTTTCCACTCGACGGCTTCGCCCTGCTTGAGTTCCATGGAGTTCGAGACGCTGTAGAAACCCGATCCGATGATGCCGAGCAGCATGAGGGCGATACCGACATGCGCGATGTACCCGCCGCTGAACCTGGGGTTGCCCCTGATGATGCGGAAACCGATCACCGCGTTCGATGCCAGCGAGAACCAGGCGGCGAAGGCAAGCAGTATCATTCCCGCGTCCGTGACGCCGCCCCAGAAAACGGTGAGCAAGGTCAGCACGACGGTTGCAGCGAGCGGCAGCGCCAGCTTTTTCATTATATGCCCGGTGTGATTGCTGCTCCACATCAGCAGCAGCGTGAAGCCTGTCATCAACGACATCAGAATGGCGAGCGGCAGTCCCATCGCATCGTAGAAGGCCGGTTCCACCGTGTTACCGAGACGGAAGTCCGTTCCGGCCACGTTGTTGATCGCACCGATGCCACTGTTGAGCGCATCGACGATGAACTGCGGGATGATGGGCATGGAAGTCCCGACGAGCACGATGAAAGTCAACACGCCGATGACGGCGGAACCGAGTCCCAACCAGGTCTCCCGCGACATCATCGCGAAACTTTCGTACTCCTTGGTGCTGTGCAGGCGTCCGGTGAAAATATAGACGATCATTCCGAGTTTGACCACCAGGGCGGGCAGCCAGAGGAAGCTCAGGAGGTTGAGCAGGTGGGCGAAGCCGAGCATCACGTAATACACCGGCAGCATGAGGGCGCCGGATCCGGCGATCATTTCATCGAAAACCGGGACGAGGTCACCGCTGACCTGCGCGAATACCGGGATGCTGGGACCGATGACGACCAGGTAGGTGACCATGATGAGCTTCCACCCGCTAAAACGTTCGAAGAGACGGGTGCCCCACCGGGTAAAGCGTCCGAATAGCAACGCGAGTCCCACATCGGTGAACGCGAACATGAAGAGTACGAGCAGCGTGAAGCTGAATCGGCCCGGATCGACGAAACTGTGCACGGACGCGTCGCCGAGCACGCCGCTGCGTGTCAGGAAGGTCGAGTACAGCACAAGGACGAAAGCCAGGATGGCCAGAAGGAAGTTCGTCATCATCAGGCCCTTCGTGCGCTTCTGCGTGATCATGGTATGCACGAGGGCGACGGATACCAGCCAGGGAATCAGCGAGGCGTTTTCGACGGGATCCCAGCCCCACCATCCGCCCCAGCCGAGGGTTTCATAGGCCCAGAAACCGCCGAGAGCGATACCGAGGCCGAGCACCATCGAACCGCCGATGACCCAGGGAAGCGAGGAAACCACCCAGCCCTGGTAGCGGCGACGCATCAGTCCCGCGATCGCCAGCGCGAAGGGCGGAGTCATCGCCGCGAAACCGGCGAAAAGAATGGGCGGATGAATCTGCATCCAGAAATTCTGCAGCAGCGGATTGAGGCCGCGACCATCCCGCGGAATGACATCCGAATCGATGGGGGTGAACGGATTTTTCACGATAAGCAGCATCAACAGAAAGGCCAGGATGCCTGTGTACACGCCCATCGTTTCACGCTCATTGTCGCGCTTCTGCGTGTAGAACAGCAGGATGATGCCGACAATGGCAACCATCAGCGTCCACAGAAGGAAACTCCCCTCCTGTCCCGCGTAAAAGGTGGACATCAGCAATCCGAGAGGAAGTTCGCGCGAGCTGTACGCCCACACGTAATGAAACTGAAACTGATGCTTGACGATGAGTATCAGCAGTATCGCGGACGCCACGAACACCGATACCGTGGAAATGTGAAAGCCGCCGCGCGCGAAACTGACGAGACGCGGATTCTCTATGCTGCGGAAATACGCGATCATCCCGATCACCGCGGCGATGAAACCCACGATGATGGCCGCGTTTCCAAGCAGTCCTAACGAATTGTACATGAGCATGTCCTTTCTGCGGTCACCCGGACCGTACCCGCGTGCGGGATAAATACTATCTACTTTGACTTTAATCTACGGACAAAAATGCGGGGAAAGGGGTCCTTCCCCGCGCAGATATCACATGGAAGTCTTGCGGATACCTTCCGGATGGTCGTCTGATTCCGCGTTCTCATCGTATTTCGAGGGACATTTCGTGAGAACGTCGGAAGCGTGGAACACGCCATTCTCGTAGCGGCCCTTGGCGACCACGCTCGTGGCGATATCGAAATTATTGGGTTTGGCTCCGTCGAGCACCACCTGGGCGACGCGGTCTTCCTCGTCGCGCATGTAGAACGTGAAGGTATTGTTTTCCGTGTCGTAATGCGTGCTCATGTCCTGTTCCCACTTGCCGGTGACCTGCACCTTCTTGCCGCTGCTTTCTGCGCGGCTGAGTGTGGCATATTCCACCGAGGAGTTGAGGAAGGAGAGTCCGCCGATCACGAGAAAGATGGCGACGATCGCTCCGCCGACCATATAGCGTTTCTTCATGGTGCGTATCCTTTCTATTATTCGAGTTCTTTCACTTGCTTGTCAATGCGGTACAGGTAGACAAAAAGTCCCGCCCAGATCATCAGGACGGTGAGCATGACGACGTAAATAGCGTTCTGTTCGAGAAAATCGTACATGGAGAAGTCTCCGTCAGCTGTTATAGTGCCGCGTCGGCACGTTTGAGTTTGATGCGGTGCAGACTGTTTTGGATGCGCATGAGCCAGCCGTAAAGCACCAGGAAGCCGAGAAGCATACCGTAGAGAATGACACGCATGGAGGCATCCATGCCGCCACTGCTCACGACGGGACCGGCGCTGGTGTCGTCAGCCGATCCGGGATGCAGTCCGGGCATGATGCGCGGCATGATGAAAATGAAGAACGGGACGGTTGCCGCAGCGATGATACTGTACACCGCCGAAAGCGAGGCCTTCTTCTCCTCTACGTCTATGGCAGAACGCAGCGCGAAATAGGCTCCGTAGACCAGGAGCAGTACAAAAATCGAGGTTTGCCGGGGATCCCAGTTCCAGAACGACCCCCAGTTGAACTTCGCCCACAGCGAGCCGGTACTCGTGGCGAGAATGCAGAACAGGAGGCCGAGTCCTGCGGAGACGGCGGAGCGGAAATCGTCTTCCATATCCTTCTTCCGCAGATAGCGTATCCCGTACCACATCGCAACGAGGAAGGCCACGACGGTCATCCAGGACATGGGGACATGGAAGAAAATGATTTTCGCGCGCTCCTCGAGCCCGGGAATGAAGGGAAAGGAGAAGCCGGGGTAATCGCCGAGTACTTCGGCGACCTCGACGCGATGCTGGTCGCGGTCGTAGCGCGCGCGGACCAGGTAGCCCTCTGCGGCGTCAAGACCCTCCGGGCGGGAGGGGAAATGGAAATCCGCCTCGCTGCCGTTGGTATCCCTGCCGTGAAGCAGCCAGCCATCTCCTTCCGCGGCGCCGCGGTCGCTGACCGTGAACTTCACTGGAATGGTTTTTTCCGTGCCCCACTGCGAGATCATGGCGAGATCGCTGAGACTTCCGGCAATGGGCGTGACTATGCCGATCGTGCTCAGCACCGCTATCCAGATAAAGAGGGTAATTTTCCACCACATGGGCAATAATTTCCATCAACAATGATAGCACGTAATGTAGCAACAAAGGGAAAAACCTGCAATGTCAGGGTTTTTCCATGCTTTATCCGAATTCAAGTTCTAAATTCTACGCGACTTACGCAAGACAAATCGGGAAGGCCGACATCAATCCTTCCAGACAAAATGGAAGAGAAGGAAGGATACCGTGGTAACGACGACGAGATAGGAGAGCAGCAGCTGCAGGTCCGGCCAGGCATTGTCCCATACCTTTTCCTCCGCGGCGATGCGCGTGGCGTCGATCCCGGCCATGAGCAGTGGGAGCAGGACGGGAAAGGACAGCACGGGAAAAAGCGTGCCCTTCGTATTGGCCTTGGCGATGATGGCGGCGATGATCGACGTGGCGGAAGCCATGCTCATGCTGCCGAGCAGCATTACCGTCCAGAACAGGCCGGGCTGCGCGACGGAAAAATTTTCCATGGTGATCAGGAAGAGCAGGACGATGAAGATGTTGAGTGCCCCGACGAGGACGAAGTTGAAGAGCAGTTTCCCGAGGTACACGGCGCTCGGAGAGGCGAGCAGCTGCAGCGTCATGGTTGTGCCCCGCTCCTCTTCGGCGACGAAGCCGCGGGAGAGTCCGCTCATGGCGGCGAAGAACATGACGACCCAGAGCATGCCGACATTGGCACCCGGGGACAGGGTTTCGCCGACCAGGGCGAACATGATGACGGCGAGTGTGACGACGACGAACATGATAAGCGCGTTGATGGCGTAGCGCGTACGGAGTTCGCTCGCAAGATCCTTCGAGAAGATGGCCAGGGCTTGCCGGAGCATCACGTCCTCCCTTCCACGGTGAGCGTGCGGTCGCATTGCGCGATGTCTTCCGCGTCGTTGGTGGCGATGATGACGGTACCCCGCGTGCGGAATTCACGCACGATATCGTAGACGATCTCCATCCCACTGCTGTCGAGATTGCTGATCGGCTCGTCGAGCAGCAGCAGGGGCGGCTGATGCAGAATGCCGAACAGCAGCTTCATGCGCTGTTTCATGCCGGAGGAGAAGGAGCGGATAGGATCCCTGCGGTCTGTCGGCAGGCCGACACGTGCAAGAAAGGCGAGAATTTCCTTCCGTGTGAGAGGAAGTCCGCGGATGCGCGCGTAGAGGGCGATGTTTTCCTCCGCGTTGAATTCCTCGTAAAGGGTGAGATAGGGCGCCACGTAGCCTATGTGGCGATAGAGCAGTTCGGGATCCAGCGCGCTGCCGTTCATGTGGTAGAGGAGCTTCCCCGCACTGGGCGTCATCAGTCCCCCGAGTATGCGCAGCAGCGTGCTCTTCCCGGAACCGTTGCGTCCCGTAATGCCGAACACCTCACCGGGTTCGACGGTGAAGGACACCTGGTGGAACACCGGGCGCCGGTTGAATTTTTTCGAAACGCCTTCTGCCGTCACCTGCATCGGTTTACCTCACCACCACCGCGATTTTCCCGGTGATGCTCCCCCCGCTGTAGCGAAGCGTGTAAATGTAGATGCCGCTGCCGAGAAAGTCTCCGTCGTCCCCGCGGCCGTCCCAGCCGACGAAGGCCCCGCTCTCGTCGTCGAGTTCGATGGCGGCATTTTCATCGCGCCGCAGCAGATCCATGCTGACGGAATATATGTACAGGTCCGCGCGGTTGACGGGGATGTTTCGCGGCACCGGGAAGCGCATGCGCGAGAACTCGTTGGGGTTGAAGGGATTGGGAAACGGCGCGGTACGTTCGACCACGGCGGCACTCCCTCCGTCAAGCAGGGAAACACAGAGCGCGTTTTCCTTCGCCGCGGAGAACCTGTAGGCCCAGCCGTTGGAGAGTTTCGTGAAGCTGTCGTCATAGCCGCTGCGTCGCACCTCGAGATCGTACTGTACGCGCACGGCGCTGCGGGTGATGGCGGAGGCGATATCGGTATTGGCGACGACGAAACTCAGTGTATCCACACCGCGGTATACCTGCAGGTAATGCGCCCCGAGCGGTTGCACGAGACCGGTCAGGTTCGCGGTTTCGGCGACGAGTTCGATACTGGAGGTCACACGCATGTCGGCGAACAGCGGCGCGTCGGCATATGGCTGCTGCTCCGCCCGCTCCGCGCGGTAGCCGATGAAGAAATTCGCTGCGGCCCAGCTGCAGACGTCCGCCGCCAGATCACCGCTCATCGGCGCATGATCTCGGATGGCATCGCGCGTGGCGGTGACCGGCTCGAGCCTGCGCATGTTCTCCCAGGTTTCGCGGAAGACCGCGGGATCGTAGCGCTGTTCGAGAAACAGCGGCCAGAGCACGAGTTCGTATCCCTTGAAGGGCATCCACTGGTACCAGGACAGCTCCGGCTCCCGCACGAAATCGCGGATGTACTGCAGGTAGTCGTTGATGCCGGGATAGCAGACCTCCTCGAAATAGGTCGATGTCATCTCGTGAAACCAGGTGTCATTCCCCCACAGCCCGTATGTCCCGAGCTGCACGATGTGATGGAATTCGTGCGCCGCGGTGACCTGCAGCGCCTCTATCCCCTGCGTTTCGAACTCGCGGTAATCGTTGTCGATCTGCATGTACGAGGCGAAGGTCGGCATCACCGTCCCGCTGTTCTGCAGGGGATCGTCGAACAGCGTTTCGCCGTAAAAGGAACCGTTGTATTCGAGGATGTAGAGCTGGTATTCGGCGTCTCCCGGACGCAGCGGCGGTGAATCGTAGCCGAGTGCGACGACCTGCTTCTCGTACACCGCGTCGAAAACGGCGGCCACCGAATCCGCGTATTCGTATGCCGTACCGGGCAGGCGATTCAGCGATGCGTCCAGCATGGCAGGGACATGGCGTCCCGCGGTGTCGAAATGGACGCGGAAACGGCCGGACGGACTCACTATGCTCACCTGCAGCCGCGGGGGCAGGCGCAGGGCACGCATTTCCGCCGCCAGGGACGGTGTCGCGGTCTGCAGCCTGCGCGCGGTTTCCACCGCAAGCGAGAAACCGCAGCGGTCGATGAATTGCGGATCGCTCCCGCCCGGCAGCACCGCACGCCCCGATCCTTC
>JAVVFP010000588.1:0-2222 GCA_032250495.1 Bacteroidota bacterium
CATTCGATCATGTTCGAACCGGGCGGCTACGGCTGGCTGCTCGTGCTGCGCCACAACGACGGCTACTACACCTGCTACGCCCATCTCGACGGTTTTCCGGATCGCGTCCGTGACGCCTACCGCGCACGACTTGCGGCGCTGGAGCGTTCCTACGGTTACGCGCGCCTCGATGCGAAGGACACCACATGGGTGAAAAAAGGGGAGGTGATCGCCTATACCGGTGAGACGGGCGCGGGACCGGCACACCTGCACTTCGAAGTGCGTGACCGGGATTACAATCCCGTCAATCCCGGACTCTCCCGCAACCTTCGTCCCGCGGACTCCATCCCGCCGGAACTCAAGCAGCTGTGCATCGTACCGCTCGACGCCGCGACGAGCATTGACGGGAAGTGGGAAGAGAAATTCGAAAACATCCGCGGTTCGGGCTCCTCCTTCCGCGTCGGTGACATGCCGGTGATTCGCGGACGCGCAGGACTGATGCTGCGGGCCCATGACCGCGCAGGCGGGGCGACGGATTATCCCACGCCGTACAAGATTTCCGTCTATGTCGACGGCAGCGAGGAATTCACAACGGTTTCCAACCGCTTCAGTGACACGCTCGGTTTCCATATCCGCATCGATCGGGACCACTGGCTCATGAAGCGGCGGAAGGGAGAATTCCGCAAGCTGTTCCGCGAGGCGGGCAATCACCTCGAGACATACTGGCCGCGCGATGCGGAGGCGGGAGTGCTCTCGGCGACGTCGCTCGGAAGCGGGGAAAAACGTCTGCTCATCGCAGCGGAGGACCTCGACGGCAACCGCTCCCTGCTTTCGATGACCGTCATGCTCGTCGCGGAGATGGGACTCGAGCATCGCATCGAGGGAAATGCGCTTTCCCTGCGGACGACGGGAGACTGCGCGGCGCTGCTGCTCGAACAGAAGACGGGTGCGGAGTGGAAGGAAATCCGTCGCTGGGACCGAGCCGAGGCGGCCGCGGGAGTGCGCATGGAGCTGCGCCGCCACCGCGAGGGCTCGCTGCGTGCGGTCACCGTGGACGCACACGGCAACGCCGCGGTGCAGGCGACCTGGATGCCGGGCGCGCCGAAGCATTCCGCCGGTCGTCTGTATCCCCGTCGGGAAATCCATTACGATGAGATCGTCTATGACCTCAAGGTCGCCGCTCCTTTTGCCGCACCTCCGCGCGTGCGCATCACACAGGGCACCCGCACGGAAGAGGCACGTGTCTTTCCGCTCGACGACGACAGCTATCGCGCCGTGCTGCCGACCTGGCCCGGCTTCTCCGGAGAAGCGGAGGTCGCCGTCGATTACCGCGTGGGACGAAAGGAAGTGCACTGGAAGGACCAGATCGAGGGTTTTCATATCAGTGCACGGTACGGGGGACAGCTGCGCTCACGGGACGGTCGTTTCGTGCTGAGTTTCGCGCCGGGTGACGTGTACCGTTCGCTGCTGTGCACGCTCGACGCTGCTGCGTTGGATTCAGCAGCGTCATGGACCGTCGGTCCCGCGGACACACCGCTCGCCGGACGTCCCCTCGCGAGCGTGATCGCCGGCCGCAGGGGGAGTTCGCTGCTGCTCACGGCCGATTACCCGGTAAAGAATTATGGCGCCGTGAGCCTTCCCCGCTCACCCGCTGTGGCTGCGCGCTTTGGACGCTTCCTCGGGACGTACCATTTGCGGCACGACGAGGTGGGCCCGGACATCTCCGTGGCGTTCGCCCTCCGCAGCCGCGAACCCATACGCATCGCCATTCGGGATTCCGTCTCCGGGGTGGACTGGAATTCCATTGCTGTGTACATTGACAGGGCGCTCATTCCTGTCGAATTCAACGAGCGGCGCAACGTTCTCGTCGTTCCCTACGACGTGTACAAATCCATCGGCAAGGGCACGGTTACTGTCCGCGCCCGGGACCGTCTCGGCAACAGCACCGTCATCAAACGGAAAATGTAGCGGCGGAAGGACGACGGAGCCCCGCAAACGCCGATGGTCCGCCCCGTGACGCGGCGCCCCGTGACGCGGCGCCCCGTGACGCGGCGCACTCGTGACGCGAGCGGGATCGCGCACCTGCCGCGCGGGGAACACGACGACTGCGCCGGGAAAGGTTGGAATTTCATTGCGCTCAGTTCTTCTGCTCGCACTGCTGATACTCATTCTCTGCGCCACGGACGCTGCGGGACAGCATGTCCTTTTCATCCGTGGCGGTGCCGGTACCGGCGGCTTTCTCG
>JAVVFP010000589.1:0-2217 GCA_032250495.1 Bacteroidota bacterium
GGAAGCGAGAGGGAAAAGGGAAGGATGGAAAGAAGGAAAGAAGGAAAGATGGAAAGAAGGAAAGAAGGAAAGAAGGAAAGATGAAAAAGGGGAAAGGGTGAAGGGGTGAAAAAAAAGTCACCCCGCGGGGAAAAAAAAGTCACCCCGCGGGGAAACACGGGGTGACTGAGTAGTCATTTGCAGAACTGACCGGTCAGTTGCAGAACTGGCCAGTCACTGCTATCAGACGATCACTTTCCAGCTGTTGAGGGCTTTCATGTAGTTGGCGCGTTCGAAGGCGGCGGGTTCGGCCACCGAGCGCTGGCTCATGCTGCCTTTCATCTGCGTGACGGAGCTGTATTCCTTTTCTTCCATCCACTGCTGCAGGTCGGCGAGCACGGTAGCGAGGTACTGGGGACCTTTTTCGAGGAGGACGGAGCAGAGCATGGCGACGTCTGCGCCGGCCATGAGCATTTTCAGCGTGTCCTGTGCCGAGTGAATGCCCGTCGTCGCTGCCATACTGGCCTTGATATGGCCATGGAGAATGGCGATCCAGCGAAGGGGGAGACGGTTTTCCGCCGACGTGCTCAGGTTGACGGTCGGGACGACTTCCAGCTCTTCGAGGTTGAAATCCGGCTGGTAGAAGCGGTTGAAGAGCACGAGGGCGTCCGCGCCCGCTTCATCGAGTTTGTTGGCCATGCTGGCCATGGTGGTAAAGTAGGGACTGAGTTTCATCGCCACGGGAATGGAGACGGCGCCCTTGATGCGCTTGAGGTCCTCGACATAGATGTTTTCGATTTCCTTGGCGCTGAAGCGCGTGTCGGTGGGAATGTAGTACACGTTGAGTTCGAGGCCGTCTGCGCCGGCGTCCTCGATTTTTTTTGCGTACTCGAGCCAGCCGCCGGCGGACACGCCGTTGAGGCTGCCGATGATGGGAATGGCGGTGGCATCCTTGGCCGCGCGGATATGCTCGAGGTACTCGTCGGGACCGAGGTTATAGTCCTCGGCTTCCGGGAAATAGCTGATGGCTTCCTGGTAGCTCTCGGTGCCCTGCGCGAGGAAGTGGTGAAGTTCGCGCTGTTCGTGTTCGATCTGTTCCTCGAACAGCGAATACATGACGATGGCCGATGCGCCGGCGTCTTCGAGGCGCTTGATGTCGTCGAGTTTGCGCGACAGCGGCGAGGCCGAAGGGACGAGCGGGTTTTTCAGCTGCAGTCCCATGTAGGTTGTGGTAAGATCCATGCGTCTATCCTCAGGTTTCTGTTACGATCTTCCGTGGGAGGGGAGGACGGAGCGGCACCGTAGCGCCGCTCCGCGCTCCGTCGGTAATGTTATTCCGCTGCCGTCTCTTCGGTCGCCTCGGCGGCCGGGACGCTGATGGCTTCGTAGAGGGATTCGAGCTGCCGGTAGTACTTCTGACGGTTGTCGACATGCGCCTGTGCCATGCCGAGCAGGCGGTGCGCCTCGTCGGGCTTGCTCTTGAACAGCATGTTGAAGCGCGTTTCCGTCGTGATGAAGTCCTTGACCGAAATCTTCGCCGGCTTGGAGTCGAGCTTGAAGGGATTCTTGCCCTCGGCGGCGAGATCGGGGTTGAAGCGGTACAGCGGCCATACACCGGAGTCGACCAGCGCCTGCTGATGCTCCATGCCCTTGGACATGTCGATGCCATGCGCGATACAGTGGCTGTAGGCGATGATCAACGAGGGACCGTCGTAGGCTTCGGCCTCGATGAAGGCTTTCAGCGTCTGTGCGTCGTTGGCGCCCATGGCCACCTGCGCGACGTACACCGTGCCGTAGCTCATGGCCATCAGGCCGAGGTCCTTTTTCGCGATGGCCTTGCCGCCTGCGGCGAATTTCGCCACGGCGCCGATCGGTGTGGCCTTCGACATCTGTCCACCGGTGTTGGAATACACCTCGGTGTCCATGACCAGCACATTCACGTTCTTGCCGGAAGCCAGCACGTGGTCGAGGCCGCCGTAGCCGATGTCGTATGCCCAGCCGTCGCCGCCCATGATCCACACGCTGCGGCGGATCAGGAAGTCGGCCACCGACAGCAGGCGTTTGGCTTCGGGTGCCTTGATACCGCCGAGTTTTTCCTTCAGCGCGGCGACGCGCCTGCGCTGCTCTGCGATGCCGGCCTCGGTTTTCTGGTCGGCCTCGAGCAGGCCGCGCACCAGGTCTTCACCGATGTCGCCGGCCATGCGCATGAGCATTTCACGCGCGAAGCGGTTCTGCTGG
>JAVVFP010000591.1:0-289 GCA_032250495.1 Bacteroidota bacterium
TGTCGTCGCCGGAACCGGCGGTGAAGCTGGCGCGGTCGGTACGCACGCGGCGCACGGGACCGATCGGGTAGATCTTGGCCTGTCCGTCGATCATCGTGATCTCGGAGGTGAAGGTGGAATCCACATGTCCGAGGTTCACGGTGCTGTCCGTCGGGGCTTCCGCGAACGGGTCGAACGGATTGGTGTCGGCGGAGAGCACGACGAGGAAATGCGGCTCGTTCTTATAGTCGAGCACGACATCGAAGTCCCATGCCATGGTCAGCTTGGCGTCGAAGGGCGCGGGCTTGCC
>JAVVFP010000591.1:299-2216 GCA_032250495.1 Bacteroidota bacterium
GGCGATGTCGCCGGGCTTGATGCGCTGCAGTTCGCCCCAGGTCGCACCCTGGTCGGTGGAGATGCGGTAGGCGATCTCATGATTCTCGTCGAGCAGGAAGGCGCGGCCGGGCTCGCTTTCGATGATCAGCGGGAAGGCCACGATCATGGTGCTGCCGTCCGGGGAGATGTCCAGGCGCAGGCTGCCGCCGAAATAGCCGTTGGGCACGAGATCGGAGGTGAAGGCCGGATTGTCGAAGGTCACCGGACTCCAGCTTCCGCCGCCGTCGGTGGAGCGGATCACGAAGAGCTCACCGGTGGAGGCGCCGTTGGAGGGCTCGAGGGCGAGGGCCATCGAGTAGAGGTGTCCGTTGGCCTGGTTCTGCACGATCTGCCAGGGAATCGACCAGTTCGGCGGAGTGGCGAAGGTGCTGTAGCTCGGGTTGCCGTTGCCGATGTCGGATTTCATCGAGTACACGTCGCCGAAGCTCTCCGAGCCGTCGCCGAAGCGAATGACCTGCGGCCAGAGCACGGAGGTGTGCGCGCCGCTGCCGTCGTTCGGCAGGAAGATGTTCGGGTAGCGCGGACTGGCGGTCGTGGCGATGTTGTCGCCCTGCGGTGACCAGGTGGCGCCGTGGTCGCTGGAGTAGCGGATGTACAGCGTGTTGCCGTCGCCCTGCGAAGAGCGATCGTTGCCGCGGTAGATCACGGCCACGTTGTTGGTGTTCGGGTCGCATGCGACCTGCACACGGTTGTCACCGATCATGGCGTATGTGTTTGCCATCAGACCGATTTCGAAAAGATCGTTGAACTGCGTTTTGCGCAGCACGTTGCCGTTGCTGCGAACGCGATTTTCGCTTGCGGGTTCTGCGGGAAGGAAGATCTGCTGTTCGAGCGAGATCGCGGGGGCCTGGGCCTGGTTGATGCGTGCCGTAGCGGACACTGCATCAGGCGTCTTGACAACCGCCTGCTGTGCCTGTGCCATGCCGGCGAAAGCCACCAGGACGGCGATCAGAAACAGTTTTTTCATACCTAACTCCTGTTGATTGAGTGGAACGTGTAAAACAAAAATGTTTGCATGCAATGGCTAAAGAGGGCGGGGTTTCCCGGTCTTTTGATATAGACACAAAATTGCGGAGATGGTAACATGCATCCGCAACATCGCACGCCTCGTCGGAGAGGCCGCAAAAGGGACATCGTTGCAGCCCAATCCAGACTGTAATGTAATGGTTATGCAAACAAAACACTAACGGAAACGGGAAGCGGGGGTTGCATCTGGCGCTGCAGCATCGGTCAGGATGCGGCCAGATTGACCGTATACGCCTCGTTTCCGTAGGTTACGTTCAGCAGTTGCATGTATCTGTCGGCGTCGCGCCGGTCGGAGAAGGGACCGACGAGTACGCGGTACCAGTTCGTGGCCCCGATGCGCTTTTTCGTGATGAATGCAGGGTATCCCTGGCCGAGCAGCTTGCGCGCTTCGCTGCGGGCGATATCGAGTTCCTTGAAGGACGATACCTTGACGGCCCAGCCGCTCAACGGCTCGCTGATCACGTCGAATTCGCTGACGGGGGTCGGCGGAGGGTTTCTGCGTGCGGTGCCCGGATCCGGGACCTGCGCAGGCGCCGTCTCCGCTTCCATCTGCTGATCGGCAGCCAGGCGCGTACTGTCGAGGAAGGCGTCGGCGGGAATGACTGCTGCGTATTGCCGCTTTACTCCCGCAGCTTCGGCGGAATTTTCGTACGGGCCGAGACGAACACGGTAGTAGGTGCGCCGCTTGCGGGGAATGTACTCACTTTCGACCACCACCGCGAGACCCTGCGCGCGGAAGCGCTCCGCATCGAGATCGGCCTTCGCCAGGTCATCCCAGGAGGAGACCTGGAGAAAATAATCCCATGACCGCGTGGGGGGAACGCTCTCTTCGACTTCCGCATCCGTGTCG
>JAVVFP010000590.1:0-2216 GCA_032250495.1 Bacteroidota bacterium
CGACAGGGCAATCGCCGCCTTCACCAAGGTCGGTAAAGAACTCGGCATGATCTGAGTTCCCTTCTGAAAACACCGGAGAGAAAGGAGTCCCGCTTCCGCGGGACTCCTTCCATCCGGTATCTGAGCCTATTTCCCAGAACTTCATAGACAGGAACAGATTCATGAAAGAGATCAAGAAGATTCTCGTCACCGGTGCCGTCGGACAGATCGGTTCGGAACTGACCATGGCCCTGCGCGAGAAATACGGCGCCGAGAACGTCGTCGCCACCGGTCGCAAGACCGAACCCAGCAAGGAACTCAAGGAGTCGGGTCCCTTCCACTTCATCGACGTCAACAGCATCGACAGCGTCGAGGAAATGATCACCAAGTACGACATCGACACCATCGTCCACATGGCCGCCATTCTCTCCGCCGTCGGCGAAAAAAATCCGACACTGGCGTGGGACGTCAACATGAATGGCACACTCAACATCCTCAACCTCGGCGTCAAGCATGAAATGGCCCGCGTGGTCATTCCCAGCTCCATCGCCGTGTGGGGTCCGGGCACGCCCGCGATCGCCCCGCAGGACACCGCGCTGCATCCCACCACGATGTACGGTGTGACCAAGGTCTGCGGCGAAATCCTCGCCGATTACTACGTCAAGAAGTACAAGCTCGACAGCCGCGGACTGCGCTACCCGGGCATCATCTCCTCGGAGACGCTCCCCGGCGGCGGTACGACGGACTATGCCGTGGCCATCTATTACGAGGCCATCAAGAACAAGCATTACACCTGCTTCGTGCGCGAAGACACGCGCCTGCCGATGATGTACATGCCGGACTGCCTGAAGGCCACCATCGACCTGATGGAAGCCCCGTTCGAAAACCTCAAGCGGCACAATGACTACAACGTCGGTTCGATGAGCTTTACCGTGAAGGACCTCGCCGACTCGATCAAGAAAGTCATGCCCGACTTTACCGTCGACTACGCGCCGGACTTCCGCCAGGATATCGCCGACTCGTGGCCCGACGGCGTCGACGATACGCCCGCCCGCGAGGAGTGGGGATGGAACCCGTCCTTCGACCTCGACAGCATGACAAAGGATATGCTCGAGAAGCTGCAGGCACGGCATGACAAGGGATTGCTCTGAGTTTTCCCCGATTTGTCAGTGACATTGAAAACCCCGCAGTACTTGTGGGGTTTTCTGCATATTGGCAAATTACAGATGGCAAAATTTAAAGGCCCGGGATTGCTTCCCCGAGGTGTTCCCGGGTGTCTGTCGATTCTACGGAAGCAATCCCGGGTAACAGATGAAAAGGAGTGAGTACAGTATGTTGCGATTACGTGCATTTTTGACCCTTGCTGCGGTACTTCTTCCCGCATGCGGCGGGAGTTATCCGCCGCTGGATACGGTGGATACCGTGGATCTGCAGCGGTATGCGGGAAAATGGTACGAGATCGCGCGGCTGCCGAATTCCTTTCAGGAGGACTGCTGGAACTCGACGGCGGAGTACGAGATCATCGACAGTGAAACCATTCGCGTCATCAATCGCTGTGAGGAAGACAGCGCGGGCGGGGAGTTCGACGACGTCACCGGCAAGGCCTGGGTGGTCGAAGGCAGCAACAATGCGAAACTGAAGGTTTCCTTTTTCTGGCCCTTCAAGGGAGATTACTGGATACTCGAACTCGACGAGGACTATCGCTGGGTCGCGGTGGGAACGCCGAGCAGGAAGTATCTCTGGATCATGGCGCGCGAACCGCGATGGGACGCCGTCCCGCTCGAAGATCTCAAGCGGCGTCTGACCGACAAGGGCTTTGACGTTTCACGCCTCATTTCCACGAATAACTATCCCGTCGCCGTGCGCGAAGCCGCTCCACCCCGCATGGAGGAAACGGAGTAGTCCACAGCCCCGTCCTTTCTCCGTGTAATCCGCGTAATCCGTGGTAAAGCCTCTGAGCAATCCCCCAAATCCGCGTAATCAAAACGGGCGCCCATTCGCATGAGCGCCCGTCTCTGTTCAAATGCCAATGACGGCTTATTTCTTCTTCGCCGTCTTCCCGGTTTTTTTCTTCTCCACCTTGCGGGGATTGCGCAGGGCGGCGCGGGCCGCGGCCAGGCGTGCGATGGGCACGCGGAACGGCGAGCAGCTCACGTAGTCGAGGCCGATGTTGTGGCAGAACTCGACGGAGGCGGGTTCACCGCCGTGCTCGCCGCAGATGCCGAGCTTGATGTCGG
>JAVVFP010000592.1:0-2210 GCA_032250495.1 Bacteroidota bacterium
CCCGCTTGCGACGACCCTGCCCAGGATATCACGCAGAACATAGAGGGCATTCCGCAGTTCCGGGGGAGAGCGCAGGACAATAGTCTCACGTGCAGGATTCGGATAGACGGCCAGGTCGGGTCGCGATGGCAGATGGCGCAGCGTGCTCGTACCATCGCCGCGGCAGCCGATGGGAACGATCATGCCGCTGCGATAACGCTCCTCCGCGGGAATGCTCCCGCTTCCCTCGGCGTGCGGGAGGCCGATGGAGGGAAACAGGGCGCCAGGGAAATACTCCGGCCTGCCGGAGTATGCATAGGAGCTGTCGGGGAGGGAGACGCCGCTCACGGGTTCGATACTGCCCCGGACGCTGTTTCCATGGAGAAAATGATCCTCCCCTCGAACGGTGTAGTTGACCAGGCGATACGGCAGCGCGGTGTTCGTGATCTCGTTGCCGACGATGTTGCAGGAGGGAGAATTGTCCGTGCTGAAGAAAATGCCGTAGCCCTCGGCGCGGTGTCGTCACGCCGCTCAATGGCGAGACATTCGATGCCCACGTTGCGCAGCATCTCCACGCGCGTGATCACCGCCTCCCGCGCCGCGCAGGACGCGGTGGGAGGGCAGGGCGAATGCCGCGAATGCCGCGAATGCGAAAACTATGCAAAGGAGGGGAGAGGAAATCTTCATGGCCTGCTGCATCGGTACGGTTTGTCTGCGTGCAGAATATGTTCCGCCTCACATACGATGCAACTGCCTGGGACGATCAGCTCAGATGCCCACCTGTACGCCGACCGAGACGGTCAGGGCGCGCTTGAGTCCGTCGATGTTCACGTCGCGCTGCAGGAGGGGAACGGCCACCTGGCCGAGCAGGGAGATGCGCTCGTCGATTTCATAGGAGGATGAGCCCAGGATGTTGACCTGCAACTGGTCGCTGTCGGGTACATCGATGAAGAATTCCCCGTCATCGATCACCGGGTGACGGATATTGTCCTCTGCCAGACGCTGGATGGCGATCACCTCGAGGCCCAGGTTCACGTCGTCGATAAAGGTGCGGTAGCCGGCGCGGGCGAACAGGTCGTCGCCGCGCGCGAGGCGGTCGACCTCATTGTCGCTGCGTCCCGTACTGAGCTGATATCCCGCCGCGAATATCCACGGCGCGGTTTCATAGGAAAGTCCCACGATCACGTCATTCGTGCCGAGTCCGGGTTGATACGCCTGCGGCAGTCCCTCCTCGTTCACCGCGCCGGTGGCGAACTTTCCCCCCACCTGCAGCGAGAGATTGCTGCCGAACTCCGTCCAGATCTGCTGCCGCCAGAGCAGTGTCAGGTCCCCGACGCCGCTCGCGCTGCCCAGGGGACCGTCGATGCTGCGATACGGCAGCCGCAGGATCAGCGCACCGCCCTCTATAAGGTCCAGCACGCCATCGAACTGCACAGTGTGAAAGGTGAGGGCATCGTCCCCTCCGCTGCTGCCGTACACGTAGCGAAGAGACAGCTGGTGGCGCGATTCGACGGGCGCGCCGCCGATGACGCAGGTCCCGGCGTCCGAGCACTGCGCGCCGAGCTGCCGGGTGATAATGAACAGAAGGATGGCTGCGGGGAGAATACTGCGGCGCATATGAGGTCTCCATTGGACATGTGTGGCGTGATGATGTCCCAACATCACCGCCGCTGCGGTTGTTCCGCGGCGGGGGGAAATGTATATTTCAGGATTGAATCGACAGAAGAAAACCGCTTTCCCAACAACGAGTTATCTCCATGCGCCTATCCAATTACTTCATTCCCACGCTCAAGGAAATTCCCGCCGAAGCGGTCATTCCCAGCCATCAGCTCATGCTGCGCGCCGGCATGATCCGCGGACTCTCCTCCGGCATCTACTCGCTGCTGCCGCTGGGCTATCGCGTCTGGAAAAAGGTCATGGAAGTCATTCGCGAGGAAATGGACGCCATTGGGGGCATGGAACTGCATCTGCCGGCGCTCAATCCGAAGGAGATCTGGGAAGAAACAGGGCGCGTCGAGGCCTTCGGCGACACGATGTTTCATATCAAGAACCGCGACCTGGTGCTCGCGCCCACGCATGAGGAAATCATCACGCATATCGCGCAGGCCTTCGTGCATTCGTACAGGGACATGCCGCAGATCTGGTATCAGATACAGACCAAGTTCCGCAACGAGCCGCGTCCGAAATCCGGCGTCATCCGCAGCAGGCAGTTCCTGATGAAGGACGCCTAT
>JAVVFP010000033.1:0-12784 GCA_032250495.1 Bacteroidota bacterium
GAGCTCCGGTCTCGTGAAGATCTCGTCGAATGCGGCCAGCGCCGGAACGCCCATCTCCGAGCGGATACGGTTCAACCCGGCAACCTGACCGCGCACGCTGCGCCGGACCAGGCCGTCGACGATGCGGTCGCGCAGACGGTGAATGACATTTCGGGGAGGAGCGAAGCCGGGACCGAAGGCAGGGGTGTCCGGTGAGGGAATCGGCAGGCAATAAGGCATGAACATCACCCAGGGTCTACCCTCCGCCTCCGCGAAAGCGGCTGCACCCCAGGTGTTGACATCGACGATGAGAAGATCGGGCTGCACCTCGTCGCGGCTCTC
The DNA here is from genome assembly GCA_032250495.1 of Bacteroidota bacterium. GTDB lineage: Bacteria > Bacteroidota > Ignavibacteria > SZUA-365 > SZUA-365 > BM516. The sequence goes on from JAVVFP010000033.1 coordinate 322, forward strand.
CCGCAGGTCTTCGATTTCATGCGGCGCTCTCGCCAGCCAGGTGCGAAATGCGGAGCGGAACTGCGTGACGGGATTGTTTTCCCGGTAATCCTCCAGCGGAAGTGCTTCGATTGCGGGAGAAATCGCCCGATGCCGCAGTCCTTCGGCCTCCACGGTTTCTTTCTCTCCCGCCAGCGTTTGAACCACGACGCCGTATCCCCGGGACTTCAGTTCCAGCGCCACATCCATCATGGGATACAGGTGTCCACGTGCGGGCGATGTATATATGAGTGCGGTTTTCATGCGTTATCCAGTACTCCTTTCACGATGCGGGACATGACTTCTCTCACCTTCGTCCTGCTTCGCCCGAGATCCAGGCGAAGAAGTTTCCATGCGTAGATATCGGTGGCGAGTACGAGGGCATCGATATCCGATTGCGTCTGTACGTCAGGCTTTCCGGTAATACAGCGACGGACCCAATCCCGGTGAAATCTCCGTCCCCTCTTCATCAGGTCGGTCACGAAGGCGTCACCGGACTGCTCCTGCGCGAGGAGATTGAGTATCAGTGGTCCCTCGGCCTCGTAGTGGTCAGTGAGATCGGCGATCGCATCCTCGACGCTGCAGTACGCAGATCTCCCACGCTGCGTTGCGACCCTCGTGGTCACAACCTGCACCACTGCGGTGAAACAACCATCCCGTGACTCCATATGCCGGAGCACGGTCTGCACCGTGGTTGCGGCCTCCTCTGCTATGGCCTGCAGGGTGACCTCGTCGATTCGTCTCGTCCTGAGCAGCGCCTCCGTTGCGGCGATGATGTTTTCCCGTGTCTGTGCCGCCTGCTGCGAACGGCGGGCCATGTCGTAGCGTCGTGTCATTCTATATTCATGTTAGTGACATTAATATGAATATAGGAAGAGATCGAAGTCGATGCAAGGGGAGATTGCAGATTGCAGATTTCAAATTGCAGATTGAAAGAAGGAAAGAAGGAAAGAAGGAAGGTGAGAGGTCAGGACTCTGTTTTGCGGAGGCGGGCGAAAAAGCTTCGGAGCAGATCGGTGGACCTGTCGTCGGAGACGCCGGGAATGACATGCACCGAGTGGTTGAGGCGATGGTCTTCGACGATGTTGCGCAGGGTGCCGCAGGCGCCGGCCTTGGCGTCATAGGCGCCGAAAACGAGGGTGGGGATGCGGGCGAGGACGATGGCGCCGGCGCACATGGCGCAGGGCTCGAGGGTGACGTACAGCGTGCAGTTCTCCAGCCATTTGCTGCCGAGCGTATTGGCGGCGGCGGTGATGGCGATGATCTCGGCATGCGCGGTGGGGTCGCGCAGCTGCTCGTTCTGATTGTATCCCTTGCCGATGAGGCGTCCCTCGTGCACGACCACGGCGCCGACGGGCACTTCCCCTTCTTCATAGGCACGCTCGGCGAGACGCAGGGCCTGCTCCATCCAGCGTTCGTGCTCGGTCTGCATCAGCGCGCCACCAGGGATGCGAGCACGGTTTGCTGCACTTCGAACAGTCGGCGATTCTCGGCGGGAGTGACGGAGACGGTGGCGGGATACAGCGTGCATTCCATGAAACGGGATCCGGTGTCGAAGACGACGACGCGGATCACGGGTTGGGCTGCGCCCACACGGTATTCGTAGGCGGCACTGACGCGGTCACCGACCTTGAACAGTTCCACCGCTTGTACGACAGTGACCGAGTCCTCGGCGTTGCGCTCCTTGAGACTGAGACTGACCCTGGCCACAGCGGCGATGCCTTCCTTCGTCAGCGTCTGGTACAGGGCGGGATCCATCTGCATCGGGGTGAAGGAGAGCGAGGCGGAATAATCCTCACGCACCAGCCAGAGGACGATGGAGGGCGCATTTTTCGGATCGGAGGTTTTCTGCCAGCCGTCGGGCCGCAGCACGCGCAGCGTGCCGTCCTGCGAGGCGATATAATCCTGCGTCAGTTCCGCCGAGGCCACGTAGCGGTATTTCGGCCATTCGGGCTCCGCGACCGTGACGGTTTCCGTGCCGCCGCCGCAGGCGGCGAGCAGGAGCAGGACAGGGAGAAGAAAAATCGGCAGCGCGCGCATGTTACTTTCCGTGATGCAGGGGGAAGGACTTCTCACCGGCCGCGATGGTGATGGGCAGGGCGTTTTCCGGCGGGGGTATCGGACAGTCGTAGCGCTCGTTGTAGGCGCAGTAGGGACTGTACGCGTAGTTGAAATCCAGGAATACCGAGTCGGCGGCGACCTCGTCGATGTCGATATAGCGGCCACCACCGTAGGTTTCCACACCGGAGGTATTGTCGGTGAAGGGGATGAACCAGTAATTGCCGTCACTGGTGTCCTTCGGGGCATACACCTGCACGGCGAACTCGGTCCCGTCATAGACGAAGGGCAATTCACCGATGTGCAGCATTTGCCGGGGACGGTCCTTCGACGTGGCGATGATCACTTCCGCAGGCTCGGGCAGGGGACGCAGTGCGGTATGGAACACCCATTTCCTGTCGACTTCGAAGTAGTCCAGTCCGCTGAAAAACTCCATGTCCGACGCCTTGATGGGCGTGTTGGGACTGGTCAGCAGGTACTTGTCCTTTTCCAGTCTGTCCTTGCGCACTTCCAGTGTATACACGTCTGCGTTCTCCATGGCGTCCCGGCTCTCGTCGGATTTTTTCTCGGGCGTGCCGCAGGCGGGGAGCAGGAAAAGGAGGGAAAGGACGGATGTAAAAACCGCGAGTCGGCGCTCGCGGTATATGGAAAATATCGTCGTGTGCATGGGCTTACTGTGTTCGTGAGAAATGCTTTTCCTCGAGCACCAGGCGCAGCGAAATGCGATGCGAGGCGTCTTTGAATTCGCTGAACAGGTCATTCTGTCCAAAGGCGTAGTCAAGATACAATTTCGGCAGGTGAATTCCCGCACCGAAGGTGAGCAGTTGCTTCTTCTCGTGCTTGTCGTCGAAGAAAATGTCGCTCAGTCCCCCGCGCAGGGCGAAGACGTCCTGGAAGCGGTATTCGAGACCGAAGCGCGGATTGACGCTCACCGGACCGAGGTTGACCGTGGAGGCGAACTCTCGTCCCTCGGCCATCATCTCCAGGTCCAGCGCGGGAAGAATGGTGCCGCCCAGCGCCTCGATGGCATAGGCCGCGCCGACGCGCAGTGTGGGGGACACCAGTTCGTTGCGTCCCGTGCTCCACGCCATCAGCGTGGTGGTGACGTCCTGCACGGTGGCGCCGAGCATGAGGGCGTCGGTGGCGCGGTACTGCGCACCGATGTCGAAGCCCACACCCATGGCATTTTCGTCCAGTAAATCACGGCGCAGCAACTTGAGGTTCACACCGAGAGCGAGGCGCCCGTTGGCCTTGTAGGCGTAGGTGATATAGGCCACCCAGTCGGCCGCGCTGAAAGAGGTGACTTTCGAGGGATCGAGGCGGTCATTCGGGTCGAGCTGACCGTTGCCGTCGAGGTCGATCAGCGCATCGCGCGTGTCGGGGATGTCGTCGACGCCCGAGCGCGTGATGGACAGTGCGAGCGTGTATTTCTCGCCGAAGGGCCAGGCCACGCCGCCGTAGTTGTAGCTGAGCAGTCCCCCGAAACGCTGCTCGTGCATGAGACCGATTTCCGGGTAGGTCGTGCGCATCAGTCCTGCGGGATTCCAGTACGCCGCGGTGATATCGTCGGCCACCGCCACATGTGCACCGCCCATGGCCAGTCCGCGGCTGCCGAAGCCCGTTGCCATGAACTCGCCGCCGTACTTCGCGATCTCCGTCTGTGCCTGAAGGGACGCTCCCAGCATCAGAACAGCCGCCGCCGTGACAAGGACCTTGAAATGATTGCGCATACGTTCTGCCCGTGGTGAGAAGTAGCTGGAAATATGGGGAAGAGAAGAGAGGGAAGCAAGTCCCAAAACCGGGTGGTTGCCTTTCTGTGGTTGCCTTTTGCTACATTGCCCACATGGAACGAGTTTTCTCCATGCGGCGCTATATCCTGATCATGCTCGGCTGTTACGCCGTGTGGGTGGGATTGTACTACCTGACGGGGTGGATAGGGGAGCTGCGGGGTGAAGTGTTTCACCCGGCGATGGCAGTGGACGCGCATTTTCCCTTTGTTCCGCAGGCGATGTACGCGTATCTGCTGGCCTACGTCATTGTGCTGGGACTGTACTTCGTCCGGCGCAGCGCTGCGTTTCTCAACCGCGCCTACCTGGCATTTATCACCATGAACCTGCTCGCTTTCGCGCTGTTCGCACTCTTTCCCTCGCAGGGACCCGTGCGCAGCGTTCCCGGTGCCGAAGGGGACATGATGCTGACGCTGATGTACAGCCTCGATGCGCGCTGGAACGCCTTCCCCAGCCTGCACGTGGCCAATCCCTGGCTCGTGGCCCTGCTCGCCGTGCGTGAACGCCGCCTAGCGCCCGTGAGCATCGTCATGCTTTTTGTTGCCCTCGGCATCTCCGTCTCCACCCTCCTCATCCGCCAGCATTACCTGCTCGACGTGCTCGGCGGTTTCGCTCTCGCCGTCCTCGTCTTCGTCGTCTTCCACCGCCTTCGCATCAGCGACCGTCCCTGGTAGGGGAACACGGATTTGACGGATCGTACGGATGAACACGGATGCTTTTTTCAGGCGCCAGTATTTTTCATCCGGAGTGTATATAAAACGAACCTCCCGGCCGCTGGAGGCGGACGGGAGGCACAAACATCATCCGTACGGATCCGTACGATCCGTATTATCAGTGTTCTATTTGATGGGGGCCTTCAGTGGCACGAAGCCGCCGTCGCCGTTGGGGGTCTGGTAACGGAAGAGCACGGACTCACCGTCATTGAGGTCGGCGACGAATTCCTTGAAGTCGGCGAGCGTCTCGATGGGCACGCGCTGTCCCTTGCGTATGGCTTCGAATATCACGGTGCCCTGCTGCAGGCCGCTTTCGAAGGCCTTGCTGGGACGTTTGACGCTGGAGACGAGCACACCGGTTTTGCGGTCGAAGGTCTTGCGCTCGCGTACGTCGAGAGGCTTGACCGTGAAGCCGATATCCTTGTAGCTGACCGGTTCCGCCGTCTCGATTTCTTTGGACGCATCATCCGCCTTGGCTTCCGCGACGCTTTCTTCACCTTCCTGTCCCTGGAGGGTGACGGACTTGGTTATATACCTGCCGTCGCGCCAGATCTTGAGTTCCACCGCTTCACCCGGGTGCTTCATGCCCACGCGGGCCTGCAGTTGGTTGGCGCTTTCCACGGGACGGCCGTCCACTTCGACGATGGCGTCGCCGCTTTCGATGCCTGCCTTTTCACCGGCACCGTCCTCGACCAGGCTGGCGACGAGCACGCCCTTGTAGACGTCCATTCCCAGCGCCTCCGCGGTCTTGGCGTCGATGTCGTTGATGCGGATTCCGATGTAACCGCGGACGAACCTGCCGTCACGTATCAGCGCCTTGGCCACCACTTTCGCGAGATTGATGGGCACGGCGAACCCCATGTACGTTCCCTGCATGGCCCCTGCGATGGCGGTGTTCACGCCGATCACCTGTCCCTGCAGGTTCACCAGTGCACCGCCGCTGTTGCCCGGATTGATGGCCGCGTCGGTCTGGATGAAGTTCTCGATGCCGAAGCCGCGGCGGTCGCGCATGATGCCGATGTTGCGGCTGATGGCCGAGACGATGCCGGCGGTGACCGTGGAGGTGAGTCCGAGGGGATTGCCCACGGCCAGCACCCACTCGCCGGTGCGCACCTCGTCGCTGTTGCCGAGCGAGGCGGCGGCGAGGTCCTGCTCATCGATTTTGATCACGGCGATGTCCGTGTTCTCGTCCTCACCCACCAGGCGCGCAATGTACTCGCGGTTGTCGTTGAGCGTGACGGTGATGCCTTCCTCGATTGCGTCCTCCACCACGTGACGGTTGGTCATGATATAGCCGTCCTCGGTGATGATGATGCCGGACCCGGTGCCCGTGCGGTAATTCTCGTCTTCCTCGCCATCGGGCTGCTGCCGGAACGGCCAGTTGAAGAAGGAATGGGGATTGCGCGGCGCCCGCGTTTTGACGCTGATGTACACCACCTGCGGCGTGACGATTTCCGAGACGTCGCGGAAGGTCTGGTTGAGGGAGGCGGCGTCGGCCGACGGCGTGAACGGCGCCTCGCTGTTGAAGCGTGTATTTGAATCCGCGAAGGAGAGATTCGAGCCGCTGAAGCTGCTGACGAGCACGGCGCCGAATATGATTCCCGTACTCACAAGAATAATCGCTGTGAGAACTGTGCGTTTTGACATGATCTGTTCCTCCTGATCAGAGTACCGATAAAAATGTTATCTCTTCGAAATCCAAGACGATACTAAAACAGTAACAACAAATCCGTCATAAAAATGCCAGTGGGTGCAACAGGGGTGTATGTACCATAATGCTTCGCATCAACCGAAAATGTCAAGCATGGACAGGGATTTGACCTGCCGCATTTCCGGTATGTGTGATGCGATATGCCGCTGCAGGAGATTCAGGCCTTCGCGCACCGCTTGCGGGGACATCGCGAGCGTGTGCACGCGGTCGGCGGCATGCGTCTCTATCCAGGCCAGGGCGCGTACGGTTTCCACGCTGCTCTCCATGCTGTCCGGCGCCGGGGGACAGTCGGCGCAGGTGAAGCCGCCTCCCGTGAGCGAAAACGCGGCCTTGCCGTGCAGCGCGTTTTCGTCGGCGAAGGCGGTCCTGCAGCGGCTGCAGTGCTGCGTGTCGAGACCGAAACCCATGACTCCTGAGAGGCGGAACAGGTAATGCAGCAGCACGTTGGCGGGACGCGCCTCCTCCATGTTGAGCGCCTCGAGCGCGTGAAGGAGGATGTCGTACAATTCCTCGTGCGCCTCCTCACCGTGCACGGTGGCGGAGAGGAAATCCAGCACTGCGAAACCGTACATCAGGCGATCCGCACTGTCGACGATGCGGCGATACTGCTGCAGGAGGTCGGCCTGCGTCAGCAGCTGCAGCTCCCGCTGCTCCTTCGTGTAAATCACAGCGGCGCTGCGGCTCATCAGGTCCAGCGCTGCGCCGAATTTCGCTTTGCTGCTGCGCGCACCCTTGACGATGACACTCATCCGCCCGAAATCGCGGGTATACAGGGTGAGGATACGGCTGCTTTCTCCGTATTTCATGCTGCGCAGCACTATGCATTCGGTTTTGACGATCATATGGCCAGAATGTTCCTACGGGAAAAGGGCGCGGAGAGTTTCATCGTACGGCGGGGCACAAATTCCGCTCTCCGTGACGATTCCCGAAATCAGGGCGGCGGGTGTGACGTCGAAGGCCGGGGTGTAGCAGGCGGTGCCGTCGGGTGCGATACGGCGACCACCCCATTCGGTGATCTCTTCCGCGGCGCGCTCTTCGATGGGAATGTCTTCACCGCTCGCAAGCGAAAGATCCACCGTTGACAGCGGCGCCGCGATGTAGAAGGGAATGTCGTGATGCCGCGCTGCCACGGCCAGTCCATACGTGCCGATCTTGTTCGCGCTGTCCCCGTTCGCGGCGATGCGGTCGGCGCCGGTGATGGCGGCCTGCACGCGTCCCTGTCGCATGAGCATGGCAGCGGTGCTGTCGGTGATCAGCGTGGCCGGAATGCCGGCACGCTGCAGCTCCCACATCGTCAGGCGCGCCCCCTGCAGCAGGGGACGCGTTTCGTCGGCATACACATGTATGTCTTTCCCCGCCCGGTGCGCGGCGAGCAGGACGCTGAAGGCCGTTCCGTCGCCGCCCGTCGCCAGGGCCCCGGTGTTGCAGTGCGTGATGACACCGCCACCCGGGGGAATGAGTTGCATGCCGTGACGTCCGATGGCCGCGCAGCGCCGGGCATCGTCCTCGTGCAGCACGCGGACTTCAGTCTCCAGCGCGGCGACGAGTCCCGCGCCGTCGGGTGTACGGTCGATGATGCCACGCAGGCGGTCGAGTGCCCAGAAGAGGTTGACGGCCGTGGGACGCGTGGCGGCGAATTCGTCGCACACGGCGCGAAGCTGCGCCTGCGAATCAGGGGAGGAAGCCGCGAGCAGCTCGCGTGCGGCCAGGGCCACGCCGCAGGCCGCGGCGATGCCGATCAGCGGTGCGCCACGGATGCGCAGCGTGCGGATGGCCTCGAGCACCCGGCGGTAATCCGCTGTCTCGACGACGAACTCTTCGGCCGGGAGACGCGTCTGGTCGAGGAAGCGCAGGGCTTCGGGGGTGAGGGTTATGACCGGGGGATGAGCTGCCATTTCGCGGAGGATACAGATTACTCAGATGCTTTAATACAGATTACGCGGATTACACGGAGGCTTCAATATCGGATTACACAGATTACACAGATTACACGGATTACACAGAGGCTTCAATATCGGATTACGGTGATTTCGCAGATGACGGATCAGAAGCTGCTCATGGAGCGGAAGGTGTTGAAGCGTTCGGCGATCTGTTCTTCGGTGAGGTCGCGGATGCCTTCGATGCTGAATTCTTCGACGCAGTGCGAGGCGAGGACGCTGCCGTAGACGACGGCCTTGCGCATGTTGGCGACGCTGACGTCGCCCGTGCGGTCGAGCCAGCCGATGAAGCCGCCGGCGAAGGTGTCCCCCGCGCCCGTGGGATCCTTGATGGCCTCGAGCGGAAAGGCGGGGACGGTGAAGTAGCTGTCCTTTGAAATCAGGACGGCTCCGTGTTCGCCTTTCTTGATCACCACGACGGAGGGTCCCATGCGCAGCATCTTTTTCCCCGCCTCGATGAGGTTGGCTTTCCTGGTCAGCATGCGGGCTTCCTCGTCGTTGAGGATGAGCACGTTGACGCGATTGATGACGTCCTTGAGTTCCTTGAGGCTGATGTTGATCCAGAGATTCATCGTGTCGCAGACCACGAGCTTCGGCTCCTCGATCTGGTCGAGTACTTCCATCTGCAGGGAGGGATGAATGTTGCCGAGAAGGACAAACTCGCTCTTTTTCCATGCGTCCGGTATGACGGGGTGGAAATCCTCGAACACGCCGAGTTCGGTGTACAGCGTATCGCGCGTATTCATGTCCTCGTGATAGCGTCCGCCCCAGCTGAAGGTTTTGCCTTCCGCGACGCGCACGAGACCGAGGAGATCCACCTTGCGGGAAGTCAGGTAATCGACATGTACTTGCGGGAAGTCGCCGCCGACGATGCCGACGAAGCGCACGTTATCGGTGAGGTAGCTGGCGGCGATCGAGCAGAACGTGGCCGAGCCGCCGAGGGCCTGTTCCATTTTGCCGAAAGGGGTTTCGAGGTAGTCGAGTGCGACGGATCCGACGATGAGTACGCTCATGGAGCAGCTCCTGTTTCAGTCACGGGTTGCGGTGCCTGGTGCGGCACCGGTCACGGTTATCGTTACAGATTTTGCCTCTTCGAGTATGCGCAGCATTTCGTCATGGATACGGCCGTTGCTGGCGAGGAAGGGCAGTTCGTACATGTCATGTTTCTGGCCTTCGAAGCCGGAAACGCGTCCCCCGGCCTCTTCGATCAGCAGTTCGCCGGCCGCCTTGTCCCACGGCTGCAGCGACACCTCCCAGAAGCCATCGAGGCGTCCCGCGGCGACGTACGCGCAATCCAGCGCCGCACTGCCGAGGCGGCGGATGGCCTGCGCCTCCTTGAGGAAGGCGATGAAGCGTTCGTAGCAGAAATTCGGGTTCTCACGGATGTTGTACGGGAAGCCGGTCACCAGCATGGCTTTCTCGATGGAGGAGGCGTCGGAGACATGGATGGCTGTGCCGTTGAGAAAGGCGCCCCCGCCGCGCGTGGCGTGGAACATCTCGTCGCGCACCGGATCGTAGATCACGCCGACGATGAGCTGGCTCTCATGCGTAACGGCGATGGAAATGCTGAACATGGGAAAGGCATGCGTATAGTTCGTGGTACCGTCCAGCGGATCGATGATCCATCGGTACGGCGCCTCTCCCACATGTGCCCCGCTTTCCTCGCCGAGGATGGCATGGTCGGGCCAGTCCGCCAGGATGCGGTCGACGATGCAGCGTTCCGCATTCCTGTCCGCCTCGGTGACGAGATTGAACTGCTGGTTGTTTTTCACCTCGATTTCGCGGAGGTCGCCCAGGTGATGCAGCAGGATTTTTCCCGCCTCCCGCGCCGCGCTGATCGCGGTGTTCAGTATTTCTTTGTATCGGTCAGTCATTAGTCTATCAAAATAGCGAGAATCTGTGTAAATCGGTAGGGTTGGCTCTGCGCGTGCTGCATCGGCATACCTCTGACCGATGCCAGGGTCCCGCTGCGCGGAACGCGTGGATTCGCCTTCGGCGAATGCGTGGGCGCGTCGTCACGCGCGCCGCGTCAGCGGCGCACATGCGTGCCGAAGGCACCCCCGCGTGCCGCGGAGCGGGACATTCGCGGCGAAGCCCCTGTACACTGTCCTTTTGATTCACTATTTTAGCCGTAACGCAAACACACTACCATCAGAAGGTACAGACACATGAAGATTGGGGTGCTTACAGGCGGCGGCGACTGCCCCGGCCTGAATCCGGTAATACGCGCCGTGGTGCGCGCATCGTTGAAACTCGGTCACGAAACCATCGGCTTCCGTCACGGATGGAAGGGGGTGCTGGAAAATATCACCATGCCCCTCGGGCGTGAAGAAGTCAGCGGCATCCTGCACCGCGGCGGCACCATACTCGGCACGTCCCGCACGAACGTCTACAAGACGGAGAACGGCGAAGAGAAAGCGCTCGAGACTTTCGAGAAAAACGGACTCGATGCGCTCATTCCCATTGGCGGAGAGGATACGCTCGGCGTGGCCGTCAAACTCGCCAAGGCGGGCGTCAAGCTGGTGGGCGTTCCCAAGACCATCGACAACGATCTGATGGGCACGGACTTCACCTTCGGCTTCGATACTTCGGTGAACGTTGCGATGGAAGCCATCGACCGCCTGCATACCACGGCCGAAAGTCACAGCCGCGTACTCGTGGTCGAAGTCATGGGACGTCATGCGGGCTGGATCGCCTGGTACGCGGGCATGGCCGGCGGCGGCGACGTCATCCTCGTCCCGGAACATCCGTTCAGTGTCACCGATGTCTGCGCACGCATACAGCGCCGCCACGACACGGGAAAGAACTTCAGCATCGTCGTCGTCTCCGAGGGCGCCAAGGTCTCCACCGAATCGGCAAGGGACGAGGACGGCAGCTACGTGCTCAAGAGCATGAAAAAGGATGCCTTCGGACATGTGATGCTCGGTGGTGTCGCCAGGGTGCTGGCCGAGGAAATCGAGGACCGCCTCGGCTTCGAAACCCGGCACACCGTGCTGGGTCACATTCAGCGCGGGGGTACGCCCACGGCGTTCGACCGTGTGCTCGGTACGCGCTACGGCGTGCGCGCCGCGGAACTGGTGCACGAGCAGCGCTTCGGCCGCATGGTGGCCCTGCAGGGCAATAAAATCGTCGATATCGATATCAATGAAATATCCGGCGTCATCAAGGAACTCGATCCCGACCTGTACAAGGTCGCCGAGTATTTCGCAGACTGAACGGATGCTGACTTCCATCCTCAACGGGAACGTGATTCAGAAAGGAAGCTGAACGGGTAAACCTATGATCAATGCATTGCAGACGCTGCGCGACCGTGTCGCGGAAATGGAAGAGCAGTTCGCCGGCCACGAGTACCGCGTGCCCTCCCTGTGGGTGAATTCCGCCGCGCCGGAAGGGGACCGCGTGGTCACCGTCAATCCCGCGGCCTTTTTCCGCGCGGGCATGGATGCCATTCTCGCGCATGAGGACGAAGCGCCGGAAATGCAGGGCTCCGCCGGGGAGTGGACGAAGGACGCCGTGGTGTACAACATGTTCACCCGCCTGACCGCGGCCTGGGATCACGATGGCGACGGCCGCGTGGGACTCGATGATCTCGATGGCGGACTGCGTGAAACCGGCACCTTCCTCAAGTCCATTCTGCAGCTGCCCTACCTGAAAAAAATGGGTGTCAACACGATTCATCTTCTCCCTGTCACCGCCATCGGCAGCGACGGCAACAAGGGCTCGCTCGGCTCCCCGTACGCCATCCGCAATCCATACAAGCTCGACGAAAGACTCGGCGAGCCCTTCCACGAACTGGGCGTCGAGGCCGAATACGCCGCCTTCGTCGAAGCCGCCCACCACCTCGGCATGCGCGTGGTGATGGAATTCGTTTTCCGTACAGCATCCAAGGACTCGGACTGGATTCTCGACCACCCGAACTGGTTCTACTGGATCGATGCCGACATACCGGATCGCAGCGACGAACAGCCCGAGGGTTACGGCAATCCCCGCTTCAGCGAGGAAGAGCTGCAGGTGATCAACCAGCGCGTGCGCCGCAACGACCACGCGGCCCTGCCGCCTCCCGGTATGGCCTATCGCAGCATGTTCAGGGACATGCCCCTGGAAATCGTGCAGGAAGGCGACCGCTTGATCGGATTGATGGAAGACGGCAGCCGCGTGCGCGTTCCCGGCGCCTTCGCCGACTGGCCTCCCGACGACGTGCAACCACCGTGGAATGACGTCACCTATCTGAAACTCTAC
>JAVVFP010000593.1:0-2195 GCA_032250495.1 Bacteroidota bacterium
GGGGATGGTCGTGTTCGAAGAAATCAGCGTGGTCATCACGCCGCCGAGCGTTTCGATACCGAGAGAGAGCGGGGTCACGTCGAGTAGCAGCACGTCGCTGACGTCGCCGGAGAGTACGCCGCCCTGGATGGCCGCTCCGACGGCGACCACTTCGTCGGGATTGACGCCCTTGTGCGGTTCGCGTGCGAAGAGTTCCTTGACCACGGCCTGGACGCGCGGCATGCGCGTCGAACCGCCGACCAGTATCACTTCATCAATGTCCGACGGCGTGAGTCCGGCATCCTTGAGCGCGGCCTTGCACGGCTCGACGGTACGCTTGACCAGGTCGTCGGTCAGCTGCTCGAATTTCGTGCGGGACAGCGTGGTGTTCAGGTGCTTGGGACCTTCGGCGGTGGCGGTGATGAAGGGGAGGTTGACCTCGGTCTGCATCAGCGTCGAGAGCTCCATCTTGGCCTTTTCCGACGCTTCGCGCAGACGCTGCAGCGCCATGGCGTCGTTGCGCAGCTCCACGCCCTCGGCTTTCTTGAATTCGTCGGCCAGGTAATCGATCAGGCGCTGGTCGAAATCGTCTCCGCCCAGGTGCGTATCGCCATTGGTGGACTTCACCTCGAAGACGCCGTCGCCGAGTTCGAGAATGGAGATGTCGAAGGTGCCGCCGCCGAGATCGTAGACCGCGATTTTCTGCTGGGCGTTCTTTTTGTCGAGTCCGTAGGCCAGCGCCGCAGCCGTCGGTTCGTTGATGATGCGACGCACCGTCAGTCCCGCGATTTCGCCGGCGTCCTTGGTCGCCTGGCGCTGCGAATCGTTGAAGTACGCGGGTACGGTGATGACCGCCTCGGTCACTTTTTCACCGAGGTATTCTTCGGCCGATTTCTTCAGCGCCTGCAGAATCACCGCGCTCAGCTCGGGGGGAGAGTAGATGCGGTCGTCTATTTTCACGCGTGCCGACTCGTTCTCGCCGGCGATGACGTTATACGGTACTTCCTTGATCTCATGTGACACCTCGTCAAAACGTCGTCCCATGAATCGTTTGATGGAATACACCGTGTTGTTCGGATTCGTCACGGCCTGGCGCTTGGCGGCATTGCCGACCACGCGCTCACCGTCCTTCTTGAAACCAATCATCGACGGGGTCGTGCGGCCGCCGTCGGAATTCGGGATCACCGTGGGGGTGCTTCCTTCCATTACCGCGACGACAGAGTTCGTGGTACCCAGGTCGATGCCTATGATTTTACCCATGAATAATTCACTCCTTGATCACTTGTGTGAAATTGCTTTCGGTTCTACTCAGTCGATGGAGATGTTCTTCTCGGACTGTCCTTCCTTCGCCTTCTCCTGCATGATGACGGTCAGTACGCCGTCGCGCATCGTCGCAGAAAGGCTGTCCGGGTCGATATCTCGTCCGATGGGGATTTCACGCCGGAATTCCCCGAAGGAGCGCTCACCGCGCACGATGGCCACTTCCTCTCCGAACTCAGGTGCCTTTTTCGTCCCCTTCATCCGGAGAACGCCGTCCGCGTAGGAGAGCGAAATCTCCTCCTTGCTCATGCCGGGAAGCTCCGCAACCACGTGTATGTTCTTTTCCTCGTGATAAACGTCCACTTTCGGCTCGAATCCCTTGCCGAATTCAAAGGAAAAGGTCTCGGGAAATTCGTCGGCAAATTTGCGCATGCGCTGGGAGAGAAATTCCAGCTCCTTCATCGGATCAAACTTGATATGCGGCATGATGTACTCCTTCGTGACTTCAAACTGTTACTTTGTATCAAGCAAACATCATACCAACTTCGTTTTCCCTGCGTTTTCGCAGAAAACTCTGACAGCACTGTCATGCGTGGAGAGAATGTGGCAGAATATGTGACATAATGGCAGTAGTGCTGACATTGTCTGTTTCCGACGATGCCCGTGTATGAAACGGCATTGTTTTCGTCACTTCAGTTTCCTAAATTGATGCATTGTGAAATAATCACCGCGGAATGCAGGGGGATAATGCCGCACTCATGAGGGTATTTCGCCTTTGCCGGTGAAACAGCAATTGCATGGAAAGCACATGAAGGACGAATACATAGCGCTCCCGGAAGGGCTGCTTTCCCGCATCGGTACCTTTGCCGCGCGGGAGGGCGTCGAGGCGTATGTCGTCGGCGGCTTTGTGCGGGACCAGCTGCTGGGCAGGGAGACCACGGACATCGATATCGCGG
>JAVVFP010000594.1:0-2186 GCA_032250495.1 Bacteroidota bacterium
ATGGAAGTCCTTGCCTACCGCGAATCCCACGGCGGGGAAGTGCGCTCGCCGCTCTTCCTCGAACAGTTCGCTGAGAAATCGCACGGCGACGCCATGACCGTCGGAAAGGATATCCGCAACATCAGCGGTGCGACCATCAGCTGCCGCGCGCTATCGCGCGGCGCGCGTGCGCTCGCCGCCTATATGCAGTTCCTGCAGGAGGGACCGGGCCTGTGAACGGACTTCCCGCGCTCAACGCCCTTCCCCGCCTCGCGCGTCACCTCCTGGCCGCCTTCCTCCTGGTCGTCGCGACCGGCTATACGCTCGGGGTTTTCTTCGTCGACCATTCGACGGACATGCGCCCCGACGGCATCGCCGAACGCTATCTCGGTACGGAGAACATGGGAATCGATCCCGCGTCCCTCTCCCCGGAGCGCGAATTGCAGTACGAGAAAACTCCCGCGGAACTGCTCAATATCACGCATACGCATATGATCAGTCTCGCCCTGGTCTTTCTCGCCGTCGGGGGCATCTTCCTGTTCGCTTCAGGAATTTCCTCCTTGCTCCGCGCGACGCTCGTGCTCGAACCCTTCCTGAGCATTGTTCTCACCTTCGGCGGCATGTACCTGCTCCGCTATCATTCGCCCGCATGGAGCGTGCTCATCGCCGTCTCCGGGACGCTCATGACTATCTGCTTTTACGCCATGGTCGCCCTTTCACTCTGGCAGCTGCTGCGTCCCGTCCGCAACTGAGCAAATAATTTCCCACACGTGAAGAATAATTCCCCGTCCTGCAACGGATATAATGCCCCACCGGCGAGAGATTATTCCCCGCTCGTGGAGATATTTCCCATAATCCCGCAGTAACTCCCCTCGTCGTGGCATATTACCGGGAGTAATCCGCCACAGGTGAAAGATTATTCACTGTACGTGGAGATATTTCCCAAAATCCCGCAGTAACTCCCCTCGTCGTGGCATATTACTACCCTCAGAAACAGTAATTTGCCGTTCCAATGCCAATTACTACCACAAAATGCTTGCGCTACCTTAATAATTAATGTATATTGGGAAATAATCATTAGTTATTAAGGTTTATGCTCGACGACGCAGACATCAAGATTCTCGACGCGGTGCAGAAAAACGGCCGGGTGCGGCGCAGCGATCTCGCGGAGTTGGTAGGACTTTCCCTGCCCGCGGCCAGCGACCGGCTGCGCAAGCTCGAGGAGCGTGGGTATATCCACGGGTACACGGCGCAGCTCGACGCGGCGATGCTCGGAAAGGACGTCACGGCGTTTGTGCAGGTGTTCGTTGACACCTCGCGGCATTACGAGAGTTTTCTCGAGCATGTGGATGCGAACCCGGAAATCCTCGAATGCCACGCCATCACGGGGGAGGGAACGCACCTGCTGAAAATACGCACGACCAACACCTCTTCGCTCGAGCAGGTGCTCTCGAACATACAGTCCTGGAAGGAAGTGCAGCGCACGCGCACGAGCGTCGTGCTTTCCACGCGCAAGGAAACACTGAATATTTCCATCACCGATACATCTCAATAATCATAGAGGATACAGCAGCATGAGCGACAAGCGTTCAGAAGCGATTCGCAGCGTGTTCGAAAAGATCAAGGCACAGGGTGTGACCATGGTCGATTTCAAATTCATGGACTTCCCCGGCCAGTGGCAGCATTTTTCCGTGCCCGTGCATCAGCTCGAGGAGGATTCCTTCGAAGAGGGCTTCGGCTTCGACGGCTCGAGTCTTCGCGGCTTCAAGAGCATTCACGAAAGCGACATGGTCATCATCCCGGATCCGGCGACGGCCATCATCGATCCCTTCATCAAGGAGCCGACGCTGAGCCTGATCTGCGACATCTACGAGCCGCTGACGCATGAGAAATACGAGCGCTGTCCCCGCAACATCGCCCAGAAAGCCGAGCAGTACCTGATCTCCACCGGCATCGCCGACACGGCATTCTTCGGTCCGGAAGCGGAGTTCTTCATTTTCGACGACGTGCGTTTCAGTTCCGGGGAAAACCATTCCTTCTACGAAGTGGACTCCGTCGAAGGGCGCTGGAATTCGGGGCGGGACGAGGGACCGAACCTCGGCTACAAGCCCCGCTACAAGGAAGGATATTTCCCCGTGCCCCCCACGGATCATTTCAACGACCTGCGCAACGAGATGGTGCGCGAACTGATGAACTGCGGATTGCAT
>JAVVFP010000034.1:0-5135 GCA_032250495.1 Bacteroidota bacterium
GCAGTTTCGGTGTACGTCACCGCGGCAATGGATGAGCAGCGCGTGCGTTTCGGATTCGTGCCGCTGCTGCATACCCTGCTGATGGGAGTGAACGGTGCGTTCCTGACAGGGGATATGTTCAACCTCTACGTCTGGTTCGAGGTGATGCTCATCGCCTCCTTCGTCCTCATCGTGCTCGGCGGTGAGAAAGCGCAGTTCGCAGGCGCGGTGAAGTACGTGACCGTAAATCTGCTCGCGTCCATACTCTTCCTGATCGGCGCCGGCATTCTCTACGGCAAGACGGGGACCCTCAACTTCGCGGATCTCGCATCCAAGCTCGCCACGGATCCGGATTCGACGATGGTAAACACCACCGCGATGCTGTTCATCACCGCTTTCGGGATCAAGGCCGCGATATTTCCTTTTTTCTTCTGGCTGCCGGACTCCTATCACGTGCCTCCCGTCGCTGTGACCGCCCTGTTCGCAGGACTGCTGACGAAAGTCGGCGTCTATGCCTTCCTGCGCACATTCACGCTCATTTTCGTTCATGACACCGCTTTCACACAGCCGCTCTTCAGCGTACTCGCTGCGCTGACAATGATACTCGGCGTCCTGGGTGCAGTGGCGCAGGGAGAAATGAAACGGCTGCTTTCGTTCCATATCGTCAGCCAGATCGGCTACGCCATGATGGGACTCGCGATTTTTACCGTTCTCGCGCTTTCCGGGGCCATCTACTTCACGCTGCACGTGGCCATCGTGAAAGTCGCCTTGTTTCTCGTGGCCGGCTACATCTCCCGACTCCGCGGCAGCACCGTCCTCGTCGAACTCGGCGGCATGCTCCGTGATACCCGCACCGTCTCGGTGCTTTTCCTCGTCGCCGCGCTCTCGCTTGCGGGCCTGCCACCGTTCTCGGGATTTTTCGCCAAGTACAGCCTGGTAAAAGCGGGACTGCTTGCAGAGGACTATGGCATCGTCAGCGTCGCACTGCTCGTGAGCATGCTCACGCTGTTTTCCATGACGAAAATCTGGGGACAGGTGTTCTGGAAAGCTTCCGCCGAGGCTGTATCGCCAAAAACAGGAGCGGCACCTGCGGCACCGTCCCGCTGGACGACGGCAGCATACCTGCTTCCGACGGCCTTCCTCGTCGCCGTTTCGGTGACCATGGGACTCGCGGCGGAACCGGTTTTCGAGATGACAACGCGTGCCGCCGAGCAGTTGCTGCAACCCGGCGGATATATCCAGGCAGTGCTGGGAGGCCGGCCATGAGTGTACGGCGCATTTCCTTTCCCCTGCGTTTCTGGCGCGGACTGCTGTTCTTCTTCTTTTACGTGAAGGAAGTTGTGCTTTCCAGTTTCCTCGTGGCCTACGATATCCTGACGCCGCGGCTCTACAGCAGGCCGGGCATCATCGCCGTATCGCTTCGCGCACTGACGGATCGCCAGGTGCTCGTGCTCACGAACCTGGTCACCATGACGCCCGGAACACTGAGCCTCGATCTGAGCGACGACCGTCTGACACTGTACATTCACCACATGCACATTCCAGATCCGGAGGCGCTGCGCCTGCAGATCGAGAAGGATTACGTGCGACGAGTGAGGGAGATATTCTGATGGGTGCGGGTATGCCGCATATCGTGGAAATCGCAGCCTCCGCATCGATGGGGATGCTGCTGCTGGCCATCGGCATGGCGACGTGGCGTTTGCTGCGCGGACCTGACCTCGCCGACCGTGTCGTCGCGCTGGATATGATCACCCTGCTCATGGTCGGCTTCATCGGCGTGTATGCCGTGCGCACGGGAATCGACGCCGTTCTCCCGGTCGCCATCGTCATCAGCCTCATCGCCTTCCTCGGGACCGTCGCCTTCGCCCGTTACCTGCTGCGGAGGAAAACATGATCACGGATATCCTCATCGCAGTCCTGCTGCTGAGCGGCGGCGCCTTCTCGCTGATCGCCGCGCTCGGCATCGTGCGGCTGCCGGATTTCTACATGCGCATGCACGCGGCCACGAAAGCAAGCGCCTTCGGCCTCGTGCTCATCTTCGGGGGAGGCGCGATCTTCTTTGCCGATATTCTCGTGACGCTCGAGATACTGCTCATCATTTTTTTCGTGTACGTGACAGCTCCCGTCGCCGCACATCTCATCGGACGCGCCGCCTACCATATGAATGTTCCCCTGTGGAAGGAAACACAGGTTGACGAGCTGGCAGGCAAGGGGTCCGCTCCGCGACACGACGAGGTCCGCACGGACAGAAAAGAGGGGGTTGCATCGGAGCGGAAAAATATCTAGTATATCCCAATACAACATCCAACGCTTTTTCAATCCGTGTCCGCAACCGCGTTCCCTGTGTTCGCATCCGCGTTCCCTGAATCGCACCATGGAAGCGGGACGTGCCCATGTGCCCCGGATACGTGATGGTGGTTTGGAAACGGCGTGACACGGTTTTTCTCTTCACATATATTCTGAAAGGATACATGATGTTGCATTTGGATAGATTTCTCGCCCTCGCAGCGGTATCGCTGCTCGTCTTCACATCCGCCTGCAGCGAGGACGACCCCGTTCAAGTGGCGGATCCGATCGAGTACAGGAGCGAGAGTATGGCATTCGGCGGGGGAACGATGCATGCCTGGGAGCGGGCAGATGCTGACGGGAACCTGCTCGCGGTGGGCGTGACCTTCGACGAGGCGGTGCTCGACGAACTTCCGCAGGACATGGCGGCGGTGCACATCGATTTTCCCGGCGACGTCGCAGTGTCCCCGTTCACCATGATGGGCTTCGACTGGAATCCCGCGGGACACGAGCCTGGCCCGATTTACGGACTGCCCCATTTCGATGTGCACTTCTATGTCGTGTCGGAGCAGGACCTGGCCGCGGTGACGCCCGGTCCCGATATGACGCCGGTTCCCGCCCCGTTCGTGCCGCAGGATTACGTTTCGGGTGTGGACGCTGTTCCGAACATGGGCACACACTGGATTGATACGACGGCGTCGGAATTCCATGGCAGCACCTTCGACAAGACCTTCATCTACGGGTTCTATGATGGAAATCTTTTCTTCATGGAGCCGATGATTACGTTGGCGTACCTGGAGACGAAGCCGGACGTGACGATCGACATCAAGCAGCCGCAGCAGTTCCCGATGCCAGGGAAGATGTTCCCGGCACAGTATCGCATCAGTCATGATGCAGTGGCGGGAACGTACACCGTGGAGCTGACCGGGATGAAGCTGCAGCAGTAGGCCTGATCAGAAACGCCCCTCGCCACCGGTGTGCGGGGCGATCTCTCATCATTTATCAGAGAGGACATTATGCGAAGTATAAGACACTATTTCTTCGGAGGCGTGTTCGCGATGCTGACATTACTCGTCGGCTGCGGTCAGCAGGCCACCGAGGAGGGCGTCATACCGATCACGACCGGATCGGACGAGGCGCGTGAATATTTCCTTCTGGGACGCGAGGCCTTCGAAATGGGTCGCAGTGCGGATGCACGCGAGTATTTCGACAAGGCTCTCGAGGCGGATCCCGCGTTCGCCATCGCGTACCTGTACCGGGCGCGGCTCGCCAATTCCGCGCAGGAATGGAAGAAGTACACAGACCTGGCGCTGGAACACAAGACCGGTGCCAGTGAAGGCGAACAGATGCAGATCGACATGATTCCCCTGTATGTGGCCAGTGACGATGAAGCGGTGCTCGAGCAGGCGAAGAAGCTCGCCGGGGCGTATCCGAAGAGTCCTCGCGCGGCGATGGAAGTCGTCTATGCCATGGACGGGTTGAACATGACCGCGGCGAGCCGTACGCAGCTCGAGGCGATCGTGGCGGATCATCCGTCCTTCGCCCCCGCGTATCGTGCGCTCGCGAATTCCTTCGTGTTCGAGTCGCCGAACGATTTCGGTCAGGCGGAAACGTACGCGCGGAAGTTCGTCGAACTCGCGCCGCAGGAAGCGACGGGACATATTCTCCTCGGGGACGTGTACCGCGCACAGGTGCAGCTCGAGAAGGCGCTCGAGGCGTACACGGAGGCGGTCGAGGTGGATCCGGCGCATCCGGTGGGATACGCGAAAAAGGGTCACGCGGACACCTTCCTCGGAAACTACGACATGGCCCGGGCTGATTTTGAGGAAGCCATGGAGCATTCCGAGGGTACGGCGAAAATCAGCGGGGCCAATTTCGGTGTGTACACCTACGTATACGCCGGTGATTTCCCCGCCGCGCTGAACGCCAACGCCGCCGTGATGCAGAATATTCCGCAGCTGATCGCCGATGAAGAGGCGCAGAAGCAGGCGATGATGATCTGTTACGAGGACAGGTGCAAGATCGCCGCAGCTGCAGGGGACTTCGATATCGCCCGCGACGCCCTCAAGGCGTATGCCGAACTGCGCCGCGACATTGCCGGGGACATGAACATGCCGGAATTTGTCGCGTATACCGAGGCGGACATTGCGGAGCTCGAAGGCTGGGTCGCAGCGATGGAAGGCGATTTCGATGCCGCGCTCGCATCCGCGGAAGCGGCCGCAGAGCATCTCGCGGTCAGCAAGAGTCCGCGCAAACTCGAAGGCGTCCACCTGCTCAAGGGATATGTCGCGCGGCAGCAGGGCGATCCCGAGGCCGCGCTGGAGCATTTCGCACAGTCCAACGACGACTGGATCACGGTGAAATTCCACACCGCCCAGGCCGAGGAAGCGCTTGGAAACACGCAGAAGGCCATGGAGCTTTACCGTGAAGTTGCGGAATGGAATTTCAACGGCCTGGACTATGCGCTGATCCGGAACAAGGCGCTGGCGAAAATCTGACACGCCGCGACAACGCCGGGAACAGGAACGGCCGGTGCAATACACCGGCCGTTTCCATATTTTCCATGCAACGATGCTGCCGCTTACACCTCGAGATTCGAGTACTGCTCCGTGACCTCGTACTCGTAGTCCGGGTATTCGAAAATATTCATGCGCGCCTCGGTCTCGCCGATGGAATACCCGTACAGGTCGATGTATTCCCCCGCATCCTCACCGATATCGGCCAGCTGCTGCAGGTACTCGCTGATGGATTTCGACTCGATGATGATGATTTTTCCCATCGTGTGAATGATGGGACTGTGGTTGCGCGTGGCGTCATGGTCGAAGGCGAGGATGCGCCGCCCGTAACGCGTGATGCCGATGACGCGGAAC
>JAVVFP010000034.1:5145-12632 GCA_032250495.1 Bacteroidota bacterium
ACGTGAGGCTTTTTCCCACGCCCGGGAGATTGAGTACGTTGCGGTCGGTGGCGAGGAAGGGCAGGGAGGCTTCCTTCCGCAGGGCGTCGATGTTTTCCGTCATGTGAGTCGCATCCCCGGTGAAGGAGCGCACGGTCTCGTGGAACTGCGCGGGGATGTTTCCCAGGCGTTTCTCCTCCAGTTCTTCCTGCACCGCGCGGGCGTTGGGTGCGAAGTTGAAATTGTTTTCCATATACCCTTTCACCGTGAAGGTGTAATAGGTGAGGATGCCGATGTCGTTGAGTACTTCACGCAACCGCGCGGTGTGTCCGCGGCGCGAGGCAGCGGCGGTGAAAACCAGCTGATTCGTTACCACCCAGCCCGCATCGAGCAGTCGCCGGACGGCGGTGCGCGTCTCCGGCGTGACTTCCATGGGGGATTCGATATGTGTCTGGACGACGAATTGCTGCACGCCGATGGCGGACGCCTTTTCCCTGAACTCGGAGAGCAGCGCAGCCAGTTCCTCGGTGATGCGCTGGGGCAGGTAGGCGAGAAGGCGTGATCCGAGACGGACGCGGAGCAGTTCGGCGTATTTCTCACCTTCCGGACGCGACTCGTTCGCAGTCTTTTTCCGCACCGCCATCCCGTATATGCCGTCGAGGATCTGTCGGAGCGAGCGGTCGGTACTCATCAGGGCGTCCCCGCCCGTGATCAGGATGTCTCGCAGCTGCGTGTCCTTCTCGAAATAGTCCATCAATCCCTGCAGACGCTCGGACCAGGTTTCATCCGGACGCAGGCGGTCGAGATTGAAATTCAGGTGTCCGCTCTGGAAGTCGTACATGCGCTGGCAGGACGAGCAGAGTCCGCCGCAGGCGCGTCCCACGGTGTCGGGAATGAGAATGGCGACCTCGGGATAGCGGCGGTGCACGTTTTTCTGCGAAGGGAGCAGCCATCCCGCCGCGTTGGGTTCTCCGGGCTTGACCTTGTCCTCCTTCTCCCAGGCCACGATATGCCCGAACTCGTCGATGAGCTGCTGGCTGTAGACCACGTAATGGCGTATGGCGAGGTCCGCGCCGATCGCGAAATAGGGGACGCGGACATGGAGGAGGGAGAGATAGTAGGGGTTGACAAAAAACGGGATGCCCTTTTCTTCCGCGGCGTAGAGAATTTTCATCGTATCCGGATCGAGGGATTCGCCGAGCATGCGGTTGAGCAGGTCCGGAGAGCGAATCGCGAAATGCAGGTGGAAGGTATGCTCGTTCCACCAGCGCAGCATTTGCAGGAATTTCTGCTCCCGCGACATTCCCTCGCTGAAGAGATACTTGTTGCTGCTCATTTCCCCGGCATCGATCTGGTCGATGAGAATGTTGATGATGCGTTCGCGGTTCTCCTCGCGCAGCTTGATGATGCGCGGATCCGTGCCCGCGGGGTAGCGGTCCATCCACGCCCGCACCTGCGCCTCGTCGGGCGGACGGAGCGTGGACGTGCCGGAAAACTGGCGCAGCAGGTGCAGCATGTCCTCGAAAAAATACGGCTTGGCGCCGCCGGTCCCTTTATTGACGGCCAGCCAGAGCAGCTTGATCGGGTTGCTGACCGCGATCTCCCCGCGGAGGTTGTGGTCGGGGAACTCTCGTCCCGCATTGTCCACATAATCGAGCAGCCGGATGGCCGCGTAATCCTTCCACTGCAGCTTCTCGAAGCGCTCCCTGCCGCCGTGTTCGTGGATATAGTAGTCGTACGCATCGGGGTTTTTGCGCAATTCCTCCATGACCCACTGCTGCACACCGACCAGGGCTTCGGTTTCGTTTTTCGAGTTGCGCATGATTTCCTCCAGCATCGGATTCTCCTGGAGGAGTTGCTTGAGCAGGCGGTGCGACCTCACCGTGATGGCAATTTTATCGAGTTTGTCCGCTTCTTTCATTGTCGGCCTCGTGCGCTGATCATCGTATCGTGTATACCATAGCATAACAAAGCGGACAAAAAAATGCTAATTCTCACGCGTGCGATGGAAACGCAAACGCCCCCCGGTTTCGGGGGGCGTGCTGAATTCCGCTGCGTTCGCGGTTATTCGAAGAGGGTGAGAACGAGCCAGACGACGATCGCGAGAAACGATGTTCCCAGTATCCCCATGAGGAGATAGTATGCGAAATGCGATTCTCTCGGTGCGTCCGGCTGAACCATGGGGCTCATGTGTGCCGCCGCAAAAGTGAAGAAAACTGAGCGGTGACCGTTCGTCTGGTGTGGTCCGCGCTGTGCGGTCATCGTAATGAGCAAACATATACGGCGGCGCGTTCATCCGCAATGGGTGACGTGGTACCCGAAACATTAATTTTTCATGCTTCCCGCCGCCCTGAAATAGTAATACCCCGCAGAGCGGGGCATTACAAAGCAGGGCATTACATGCTGCGAATGAGCACCGAGAGCGATCAGGCGCCGAGTTTCGCGGTCACGCTGATGTCGGCATTGAGCACGCGACTGACGGGGCAGCCGGCCTTGGCCTTGCCCGCAGCGTCCTGCAGCGTGGCGTCATCGAGGCCGGTAGCGGTGACCGTCACATCGAGGTGGATGGCGGTGATGGTGAAGCCCGCATCCGTTTTCTCGAAGTCCATGCTCGCCTTCGTGGCAATATTTTCCGGCGTGACGTCGGCTTCGGCGAGCACGTTGGAGAGCGCCATGGAGAAACAGCCCGAGTGCGCCGCGGCGATAAGTTCTTCGGGGTTCGTCCCTGGATCGTCGGCAAAGCGCTTGCCGAAGTCATAATTGATATCGGTCAGCACGCCGCTGCCCGTCGACATTGTCCCTTTTCCTTCCTTGAGATTTCCCTGCCACTGGGCCGATGCAAAACGCTTCATTGATAGCTCCTCTGAAATGGTTCTAATGGATACGTGAGTTCCTGCGTCGATACATGCGACGTATTTCCGCACAGACGGAAGACGCGCACATATGCATAACGTCGGTTCTCGCTGAGAAGTTCTTCTTACGCGACCGGATTTTCCCTGCCCCTGCTTTCGCCCGTTCAATCAAGGCAGAAGGTGGAACCGTTCCTGGTGCGCGTCAAAAGATCTCGAACTCCGTTCCGAGTTCCGCATTGGAGTCTCCCCCGATCCAGGCATGAAACAGGCCGGGCTCGGTCCGGAGCTGCATATCCCTGGCATGGAAGGCGAGTTCGTCGGTGTGCATCGTGAAGGAAATCGTTCGTGTCTCGTCCGGGTGCAGGTGGACGCGCTGGAAGCCTTTGAGCTCACGCACGGGACGGGTGACACTTCCGACGAGGTCGCGCACGTACAGCTGGGCGATCTCGGTGCCAAAGCGGCTGCCGGTGTTCGTCAGCTGTGCCCGAATAGTGATACTGTCGCCGATGGAGACGCGCAGCGCACTCGCCTCGATGTCACTGTAACGAAATGTGGTGTAGCTTAGACCGTAGCCGAAGGGGAAAAGGGGACTGGCTCCCGCGTCGAGATGGAAGGAGGTGAGTCCAAAGGAAATTTGCGGTGCGCGCACGGGAATGGAATCGATATGCATGATCGATTCCGGTGTTGCCGGGCGTCCGGTGTTTTTCTGCGCATAGTATATGGGTATTTGCCCGGTCACGCGCGGGAAAGTGACCGGGAGTCTCCCGGACGGCGTTTCCTTTCCGAAGAGCACATCGGCGATGGCAGGTCCGCCCATTGACCCGGGATGCCAGGCGTAGAGGAGGGCATCGACGTGGGGAAGCACGGTTTCGAGTGCGAGGGGACGTCCCGCCAATATGATGAGGACCACCGGTTTTCCCGCGGCGCGGACGGCATGGATCAAGTCCTCCTGGGCGCCCGGGAGGCGGATGTCGGCCCGGCAATGCGCTTCACCCGAGAGTATCGATTCTTCGCCGAGAAAGAGCAATACCGCGTCGGAGGCACGTGCGGCGCGCAGCGCGTCGTCAAATCCCTCCGTGTCACGGCTGCGTGTCGTTTCCAGTCCCCTTGCGCAGCGCACATCGAAGCGTCCCGCACCGATGTCGGAAATGGACTGCAGCGGCGTACGGCTGCGATTGACGTCCCCGTCGAATATCCACGTCCCCAGCTGCTCGTAGGGATCGTCGGCGAGCGGACCGATGACGGCAAGCGTACGGAGCGAATCGGCGGAAAGGGGGAGGAGTGCGCGATCATTTTTCAGCAGTACAAGGCTCTGCAGTGCCGTGGCATGCGCTTCGAGCAGGGCATCCGCCCGGCTGTGTTCGTCGATGACGGCGGTTTTGTGTTCCGTGCGCGGGAAGAGTCCCATGCGGAATTTGATGCGCAGGATATTGGCCACCATCGCGTCGACCCGGGCCATGGTCAATCGTCCCTTGTCGAGCAGGACCGGGATGTGTGCGGCGAATGTCGTACTGGCCATTTCCATGTCCACGCCCGCGTGCGCCGCTTCGAAGGCCGCTTCCCGGTCATCTGCAGTGAGACCGTGTACGGAGAGCTGTGAGACCGATTCCCAGTCGCTGACCACGAAACCGTCAAAGCGCCACTCCTCACGGAGTACCCGCCTGAGAAGAAATTCATTCGCGGTCGCAGGAATACCATTCACGTCGCTGAACGAGGTCATGATCGTCGGCGCTCCCGCGTCGAGGGCGGCTTTGAACGGGGGAAGATGGATGTTGCGCAGGTCGATTTCCGGAATGCTCGTGGTATTGTAATCCCTGCCGCTTTCGCTCGCACCGTAGCCGGCGAAGTGTTTCGGGCAAGCGGCGAGTCTGATCTCCGCGGAAAGCGTGTTGCCCTGGAAACCGCGCACCATGGCAGCGGCGAGCACGCCGGTGAGGTATGGGTCCTCCCCGAGCGTTTCGGCGATGCGACCCCAGCGGGGATCGCGTCCGATATCGACCATGGGAGCGAAGGTCCAGTTCACTCCACGGGTGACGGCTTCCCGGGCGGCGATCGCGGCGCCGCGTTGGATGAGATCCGGATTCCATGTCGCCGCCTGTCCGAGGGGAATCGGGAAAACGGTTTCGAAGCCGTGTATGACATCCCGTCCGACAAGCAGCGGGATGCCGAGTCGACTCTCCTGCGCTGCAATTCGCTGCAGTTCGCGAACGGTCGCTGCGTCCACCTCGTTGAGTATCGCACCGACGCCGCCTGCGGCGACGGCGTCACGCAGCGCGGTTGAAATGCTGCCACCATCGCCGCTGACCAGTTGCAGCTGCCCGATTTTTTCGTCGAGCGTCATGTCCGCGATCAGTGTGTCGATGCGGATTTGCACATCGGCGGCGTCGCCCTGGCCAGTCTTGACTTCGTTCATTGCTGCGGAGTGTGCATCGCCGCGTTCCATCTCATCATTCCTCATGTTTAGAATCCGATCGCCATCTGTATGTAGGTTCTGATCTCCCACTCCCTCCCTGCATCGCCGGCAGCGGTCGGATCGCATTCGAGTACGCCGAGGTCATTCGGCAGCATCGCCGGGCAGTATCGCGGACTGTACTCATCGAGCGACCGCCAGGTGCCGCGCACGCCGATACGTGTCTGCGGGAGATCGAACCATGTCGGCGTGCCGAGCATGTAGGAGATGTCTCCGATCAGCTGCAGCGGAAAGGTGAGGTTAAAATCACGGTGATAGTCGTACGGTCCCCAGTCGTTTACCTTGACGAAGGCCGCGAACTTGAGTGTTCCGGAGACGACGCGCAGATCCCCGCCATAGCGGTGGATGAGGCGATCGTCGTCGCCGTTGGGTTCGCCGGTACCGCCATACAGGTTCGCGATCATTCCGAGTCCGGGACGAAGTTTGGATACCAGGCGGATGTACGTTTCCCAGTGGTCCCGGGCCGGCGCGGCCCCGGGAAAGGCGAAGGTGGACCGACCGTCGGAGAGAATGCCGATGGCGGCGTCCTGCGTCGTGGGGTGATGACGGTAGATGAATCCGACACTTGCCGCGAAGGGCGCATCCTCGCGGATGTCGCTGTCCCATGTGTACATCCAGGTCGCCGGTGTCGGATCGTAAGTGATAAGCAGTTCGCCCGCGGTGGTTTCCCTGTTCTCCCGCACGGCGAAGGGATCGTCGAGCACGTTGCGGGGACGGCCCGGAGCGGGCACATCGCCGGGAATGGGACCGACGACGGGTTTCTGCCAGAGGAAGTTCGGTGCGATCTGAAGGTTGCCCATCAGGTACGTGAAGCCGGTGAGCAGGTTCCACTGGTTGCCGATGCCGTTGTCGGTCAGGCGCCAGCCTGTGAAGGTCTGCACCGCGGTGGGACCGCCGTCGGCGACGAGTCCGCGCGCCGATCCCTGCACGTACCAGTTCCACCGCCCCGCAGCAAGCGTGAGTTTGGCTTTCGCGCCGAAGGCGTCTTCCGCCTTGATTTCATCCTGCAGCACCGCGTAGCTGCCGGGTTCGCCGGTGACGACCTGGAAGCGTTCGCCCGTCTTGGTATCGCCGGACCAGATGCCGCCGATCTCGAGGCCGAATGGACCCTGCGTCGTAGCGAGATGCAGCGTGGCCTTGCGCGTCGGAGGCAGCGGAATGGCGATGGAGCTGACGGCCTGCGACTGGTTGTCGAGGTCTTCCTGGTACATCGCCGTGGCCTGCACATCGCCGAGCTGGCGCTGGTACTTGATCAGAACCGCGGGATTGGCGCCCCACCACAGCTCAGGTCCCATCGCGACCTTGAGTCCTGCGAGGGATTTCTTTCCCGCGATTTCCATGCCGAGCGGCGCCTCCCCGTTGTAGATGTCGATGTTGGGTCCGTAGTTCGCCTCCCGGTACAGGCCGAAGAAATCTCCTTCATACCCCCAGTGGTAGTGGCCGCTGCGATAGAAGCCGTCGAGTGTGAACCAGCTGTTGTCCCAGGCAACGCGGGCACGGTAAACCTTGATGCGCTCGAGGTCCGTCATCGTCTCCGGCTCGCCGTCGAGCGTGACCTGGCGGGGACGTCCGCGATTCTCGTAAAAGATCTCGTCAATGGGATTTGTGGGGACATGACCGAGGACGTTCATCGTGACGCTGGCCGTGATGTTTTCTGCGGGACGCGCCTCGATCTCAGCATAGAATGATTCAAGATGATCGAAACCGCGGAAGGCGGGATATGTGCCGGTCTCGCCCGTTGCCTCATCCGGCGTAGTGATATTGCTGCCACCGGTGCTGTAGGTGCTCATATCGATGCGCAGTCCACTGACACGAACGCGCTGCATGATATCGGTAAGATATGCCGCCCGGTCACCACGCGCCGTCAGTGCAGCGCTCACGGGCCGAATGGAGGAAAAATGCGTACGGATGCTGTTGAGGTCCGTCCCTGGGCCGTACGGGGCGAGGCGATAGGCGTCGCGCAGGGCGTAGTAGGCTGCGCGTGGGTAGAGCTTGTACAGGCCGTTGGCATCCGTGGGACCCTTTGCACAGACACCCCACCATTCCTCGTTCATGTTGTTCTCACCCGCGGTGTAATCCTCCGGGTATCCTTCGTTGGGCCAGGATGCGTGGGTATCATGCACGTCGAGATTGCTCTCCTGTCCGAATTTCCACCAACCGTCGCTGAACTGGAAGGTGAGTCCCCC